>NZ_VIKY01000294.1:0-426 GCF_009711925.1 Dolichospermum sp. UHCC 0352
TTTTTGGCAATGACCGATAATTTATTTTCCAAATGCTTCGCCCCTACTAACAACTGACTAATAAGAAAATTCCATGATTCATTTCAGTCCAGCAGCCATTAATGAAATCGGGCGCTTAAAATCTAAACAACCATCAGATACCTTATTTCGCTTGCGAGTCAAATCTGGAGGTTGTGCTGATTTGTTTTACGATCTGGCTTTTGATACCACAGTCCAATTTCAAGATCGGGTTTTAGCGTTGGATGATATTCGCGTAGTTATAGACCCAGAAAGCCTAAATTACATCACTGGGTTATCACTAGATTATTCAGAAGATTTGACAGGTGGCGGTTTTCGCTTTCATAATCCCCAAGCAACATCCACCTGTAACTGTGGCAATTCTTTCTCTATTAGTCAGTAGTCATTGGTCATTGGTCATTGGTCATT
>NZ_VIKY01000295.1:0-11886 GCF_009711925.1 Dolichospermum sp. UHCC 0352
GAAGCATTTGGAGAACTATTTTTGGCAATGACCGATAATTTATCTTCCAAATGCTTCGCCCCTACTGACAACTAACATTTAACAGATTATGCAAAATTTGCAGAACTTTCGGGATTATTACGAAATTTTAGGGGTTTCTAAAGATGCCACCAGTGAAGAAATCAAGAAGGTTTATCGGCGTTTAGCTAGACAATATCACCCTGACCTTAATCCTGGGAATAAGGAAGCTGAGGAGAAATTTAAAACCATTGGTGAGGCTTATGAAATCCTTTCTGATTCTAGCAGGCGATCGCAATATGACCAATTTAGCCGCTATTGGCAACAAAACGGCTTTGCTGGCAATAAACAAACTCCCAAGCCAAAAGGTTGGGATAACCGCGCTAACGCTCGTTCTAGTCAAGAAGTAGACCCCAGCCAATTTAACGATTTTGAAAGTTTTGTTAATCAAGTAATTGGTGTCAGCAATCGCAAAGATCCCAAAAGTAGTCCCGGAAGTACCAGCACTAGCGACCCCTTTCGCAGTCCCAGAACCAAAGTTTCATATACAGTTAATACCCCGCCACCCCGTGCCACCCGTCGGGATATCGAAGCTAGATTAACCTTACCTTTAGAAAAAGCTTATCAAGGTGGTAACGAAAGAATCCGTTTAGAAGATGGACGTTCTCTCGAAGTGACTATGCCCCCAGCTATGGTAACAGGGCAAACTATCCGCTTACGAAATCAGGGAATTAGTGGTGGTGATTTATACTTAAAAATTACCGTTGATCCTCATCCTTTGTTTAAGTTAGAAGGCATTAATATCTTCTGTCAAGTACCTGTGACTCCCAGTGAAGCAACTTTAGGCGGACAAGTCGAAGCACCTACCCTTGATGGTCCAGTGAAAATGACCATTCCTGCTGGTGTCAGGTCTGGGCAAAGATTCCGTCTTGGTAATAAAGGCTACCCTGGCGAAACTGGTCAACGTGGTGATCAATTAGTGGAAATTCAGATAGTAACTCCCAAAAATATTAGTCCTCAAGAACGAGAACTTTATGAAAAATTACGAGAAATAGAAACCTTTAAACCTCGCGCTGATTTAATTTAACAATAAAACAAACTACAGAAGCAACAAGAGAAATTAATTTCTCCACAGATGGCTCAGATGCAGAGTGGGTAGAGAATTTTAGATTCCTGGATCTGTTACCATGAAAATAGATCCTCCACTAACTTGCAGCTATGACCGTCAGCCAAAATATTGAACCCGGTTTAGATGTAATATTTCCACCAAGTAATCTAGAAAGTGACGAACCACCTTTGGAATCATCTTTACATCTACAACAAATGCTACTACTAATCCAATGTCTCAATTGGTGGTGGCGAGATATAAATAAAATTAATAATTATTTTGTTGCTGGGAACATGACTGTTTATTATAGTCCTCGGCAAATTAAAACTAAAGATTTTCGTGGTCCAGATTTTTTCCTAGTGCTGGATACAGAAAACCGCGAGCGAAATAGTTGGGTAGTCTGGGAGGAAGGTGGTAAATATCCTAACTTAATTATAGAATTGCTTTCTCCCTCCACTGCTTCCACTGATAAAGGGTTAAAAAAACAAATTTATCAAGATATTTTCCGCACACCTGAATATTTCTGGTTTAATCCGCAAAATTTAGAATTTGCTGGTTTTATCTTGTTTGGTGGAACATATCAACCCATAGAACCTAATCCTCAAGGTTTATTATGGAGTCAGCAGCTAAATTTATATTTGGGTGTCCATGACGGTAAATTGCGTTATTTTCTGCCAGAAGGACAGTTAATGCTAACACCAGAAGAATATGGAGTACAAGCAACCCAACGTGCAGAACAACAAGCCCAACTCACAGAAGAAGCAACCAAACTCGCAGAACAACAAACCCAGCGTGCAGAACAACAAACCCAACTCGCAGAACAAAAAGCCCAACTCGCAGAACAACAGGCTCAACGTGCAGAACAACAAACCCAAATCGCAGAGGAAGCAACCCAACGTGCAGAACGTTTAGCTGCCAAACTCAGAGAATTGAATATTGACCCCGACATTTTATGAAATTAGGACAGCAATTCTCATTTTGAACTGAAACCCATCTCAGTTGGAAAAACTTAAACAAGAGAATAGGCTTTTTAGAGAAAGTTATTGAGAAATATTTTTAATAGGTCGCACAAAATTTCCAAAATGAGAATTGCTGATGTTTTGTGGCTATTTCTGCTATAGCTACCCAAGAGATTTAGAATAGAAAAAAACTTATTTGAGCAAAGTGACTCAAAAAACCGTAAACCAAAATGAGGAAGTCCCACACAGCAGCGAAATTACCTATTACTCCCTGCTAGGACTCTATCCTGGAGCATCAGTAATTGATATTCGTCGCGCTTATCGAGAACTGAGCAAACTCTATCATCCAGATACGACAGAATTACCTGCTAATATTGCTACTGCTAAATTTCAGCAAATAAACACAGCCTACGCTACCCTCTGTAACCCAGAACGACGATTGAGCTATGATTTGAAAGTGGGTTATTCCCGTTTTGACGTAATTCAAGCACCACCCGATTTAAACCAGTCTGTACATAAGCCTTACGATTTTTCCAAATCAATGTATCTCGATGCTACAGATCGCCCTTTGTCTTCTGGAGAAATATTTGTATTATTTATTTTGGGGTTGACCATTGTTGGTTGTATGCTATTAGCGATTGCGATCGCCATTCTCCGTGGAGAAGCAATCAGTTAAACTCAATTTCTCACCTCTAAAATCACCAATAATCTTGAATTGAATTGAATTGCTTATGCTTTCCGCTAATACACCACTGTATAGTCATTCTTTACCACAAATCGAACAATGGCTAAAAAACCAAGGTTGTCAACAAGACGATACCCAACTACATTGTTGGCGTGTCCAACGATCTAGTTGGGAAGCGGAACTTTGGTTAGATACTGAACAAATTACAGTTCGCTATTTTCAATCAGGAGAAAACCGTCAAGATATTCAACGTTCCTTTAAATATTCCCTGAGTCGGGAAGACATCGAAGAAGCCGTTTTTTCAGGGCCATAATCTATAGCAGGAGTCAGAAGTTGGGATTTTGGATTGATTACTGCATCTAAAATCCAAAATTGTCAGACTTTCCCAAAACGGCGTTCTCGTTGTTGATAAGCAGATAAAGCGCGATGAAATTCATGACGGTTAAAATCCGGCCAGAGAGTATCAGAAATATAAATTTCACTATAAGCCATTTGCCAAAGTAAGAAATTCGATAATCGCATTTCTCCACTGGTGCGAATTAATAAATCTGGATCTGCTATTCCAGCCGTATATAAATGAGCTTCAAATACTTCTTCAGATATATCTTCAGGCTGTAGTAAATCTTCTTTAACCTTTTGAGCGATCGCCCGACAAGCTTGTAAAATCTCCTGTCTACCCCCATAATTAGTCGCTATTGTAAACCGAATACTGCGATTATCCTTAGTTTGATCCATAGAATGGGAAATCTCAGCCTGAAGAGCCTGTGGTAAAGCCGATAAATTACCCACAAACTGAATTTGCACATTTTCCTCCACCATTTCCCGCAGTTCTTGGCGTAAAACGCGCTGAAATAGATTCATCAAAAATTCTACCTCCTCCTCTGGTCTTTGCCAATTCTCCGTTGAAAAAGCATAGGCAGTTAGTGCTTTAATTCCCCAGTCTTTGCAACAGTGCAGCAAATCCTTGAGAACATTTACACCGGCTTTATGACCCATCATCCGGGGTAGACCGCGACTTTTTGCCCATCGGCCATTACCATCCATAATTACCGCGACGTGCTGAGGGAGTAATTCTTGTTTTAAATCAAGAGGTAAATATTGCAATTCAGTTTGTTGTGTTTTCATTTTTTATCTTGAGAAGCGGTCGTACCCCTACGGGTAGCGTGTCGAAGACAAGGTAGCCTAAGTAACCGGGACATTAATTTTAGTGATTGATCACCAAGTTGACGAACTAAACTGAAAAGACCAGGTGCATGAGCTTCCCGATCTACAGTGGGAGAGAATCGAGTCTCTAAAGACTCTTTGAGCTTTTTAATAGTTAGTGGTCTATATAGAGTTCCCTTTTCCGCTAAGGAAATAGAACCCGTTTCTTCTGATACAACAACACAAATACAATTTTCGACCCTTTCAGTAATTCCCATTGCCGCCCGATGGCGTGTTCCCAACTGCCGCGACGCTGTGCGTCCTGAAAGTGGTAAAATTATACCAGATGATACAATGCGCGAACCACGAATTAACGTTGCTCCATCATGTAACAAAGTTTTCGGTTGAAAAATAGTTTGGATCAGTTCTTTAGAAACTTCAGCATTTAGCTTCACTCCTGGAACGGAGAAATCTTGTTCTTCAATGGGTCCTGTAGTTTCTAAAATTAGTAAAGCGCCAATCCGATTTTTTGATAACTCTTTAATTGCATCAACAATTTCATCAATTACACTATCCGACTTAGGAATTGCTCTAGCGTTATTCCGAAATAACTGCCAAAATTCACCACGTCCCAATTGTTCTAAAAAACGGCGAAATTCTGATTGCAGTGCTACAGCCATAGCCACAGCACAGCCAATCACCAATTTTTCCAGGACAAAATTTAGGAGGGGTAATCCCAATTTGCCACTGAGTGCCGAGCAGAGCATTAAGACTATAAACCCTCGCACCATCCATAAAGTGCGCCGTTCACTAATAATAACCAGGATCATGTATGTCAGTGCCAGCACTAACATTATATCCAGAGTCCCAAGGAACAAGGACTGTGACCTATCTCCCAGGTTTATCAGCCATTGCTTCCACCAATCTCTCATAAAACCTCGCCGTATGCAGGAAACTCAGAGTCTTCAGACCTGAGAGGGAAGCGACACGAGCGATTAAAGTCGCCGTGACATTTGTGGTAAAATTAAATTGCGAGTAAGAATTATTGTCTACGTATTGAAGCATCCTAGTACGGAGAAATCCCGGCTCCTGTGAAACAACGGTTAGATTTTCTAACGGCAGTATGACGAGAAAGAGCAAGCAATGGCAGGTTGACTGAGCGTACCGTGCCACAGGCTTAGTGACAGATTCCGATAGCGCAGCGTGGCTTTAGCCATAGCATTTTGAACAAAAGTAAGCGCAATTTCAACACCTTAGTTGGTAGTTGTTTTGAGCGTTTAGTCGGCGTTTGACGGTCGCAGCGAGAGTTTTACTCTGTCCGCAGAATCTCAGTGGCTGAAGCCATGAGAGTGTCAAGACATCTGGATTCTTATAGTCAGTTGTCAGTTGTCAATTGTGATTTTTTAACCACTGACCACTGACCACTGACTACTGACTATTTCAGTCTTTCCGGTAGGCAATCTTGTCGAATCAAATCTTGATAAGTTTCGCGCTGCAAAATTAAATTTGCTTCACCATTTGCCACTACAACTGCTGCCGGTCGGGGGAGACGATTGTAATTAGATGCCATACTGTAATTGTACGCACCAGTTCCCATAACTACGAGAATATCATTTGCTTCAGTTTTTGGTAGTTGGGCATTTTTAATCAGAATATCCCCTGATTCGCAGTGTTTACCAGCTAATGTGACGGTTTCAGTGCAGGGGGTAGATATTTTATTAGCAACTACTACCCGATAAACTGATTGGTAGGTGATAGGGCGGGGATTATCGGACATTCCGCCATCAATCGCTACGTAGGTGCGAATTTCGGGAATAACCTTCGTAGCACCAACAGTATAAGCCGTGACGCAAGATGTGGCTATGAGCGATCGCCCTGGTTCACAGAGTAATTTTGGTAAAGGCAGATTTTCCGAGATACAAGCAGTTTGTACAACCTCACAAATTGCCTTAGACCATTCCACAATGCTTGGTGGATCATCAGATTCTGTATATCTAATCCCTAAACCACCACCAACATTTAATTCTCTCACCTTTAATCCATGTTTAGCCGCATCTCTTAACCACTGCACCATCACAGCAGCTAAATCTCTATGTGGTTGACGTTCAAAAATTTGTGAACCAATATGAGCGTGTAACCCCACACAGTTTAAACTGGGCTGCTTACTTACAAAAGCAAATACTTCTTGTAAATCATGGGGATCAAAACCAAATTTACTATCTAAGTGTCCAGTACGAATATATTCGTGGGTATGGCATTCTATCCCAGGAGTTAAGCGTAGCATAATCCGAATGGGCGAAAGATCAGAATTTTCTGTGTTCTCCCCTGCTATCTTCACCAGCAGATCTAATTCATGCCAGTTATCCGCTACAATAGTACATCCAGACTGAATCGCTAAAACTAACTCATCATGAGATTTGTTATTTCCATGTAAGTAAATCTTATCAGGACTCATACCCGCATTCAGCGCAGTATAAAGTTCGCCACCGGATACTACATCAATTCCTAACCCTTCTGAGGCAACAATGGCACAAACAGCTAAACAATTCCATGCCTTAGAAGCATAAAGTACCTGAGATTCTCCCTTGTAATATTCCTTAAAGGTATCTCGATATTGCCTACAAGCTGTCCGCAGGGTTTCCTCATCTAAAATATATAAAGGTGAAGCAAACTGTTCAACTAGGGTTGTGACATCACACCCACCGATTTCCAGATGATCATGATCATTAACTCTCGCTGTCAAAGGTAAGAGTTGTTGGTTAGGAGAAATATCAGCACTGTCACCAGTTGTTGACTGTAAATATTGACGGCCAGAAAGTTGAACTTCGACGGGGTAAGTCGATACCATAACTAATAAGAGTTGTCTTTGTGAAAAATCAGGCCATGAGTATATGTCCTGATTTCCAGTTTAACCTCTCATTGGTAATGGATAATTGGTAATTGGTAATTAACCTTCCTCAATCCTCAAAAATTGTGATTTCATCCGACTTAAAAATTCAATCTTTAACCACAGATAATTTAACTGAACTATTAGAACTAGATAAGGCTTGTTTTGATGGTTTATGGACTATGGAAGGCTACCTGCGGGAGTTAGAAAGTCCTAATAGTCATTTTTTGGGTTTATTTTCCCCTTTTAATCATTCTGAACTCTTGGGAATGGGGTGCTTTTGGTCAATTCTAGAAGAAGCACACATTACAATTTTGGCAGTTCATCCCCAATATCATGGTCAAGGGCTAGGAAAAGCCTTATTATATTCCCTTCTGCAAACTGCGGCTGATCTTGGTTTGGAAAGAGCTACCCTCGAAGTCCGCGATTCTAACTACGTTGCTATTTCTTTGTATCAAAAGTTTGGTTTCAAAACTGCGGGAAAACGACGGGGTTATTACAAAGATAACAATGAGGATGCCTTGATTCTTTGGCTTTCTGAACTACAACAACCACATTTTTTCAAAAATCTAGATAAATAGGCAATAGACAAGTCTAATAAATTCACCCTTCTAGATTCCAACGAACAACTAACAACGAACAACTGACAACGAACAACTGACAACTAACAACTGACTAATCTTCCAGTGATTGGGCTTGAACTTCAACCGCTGTCACATCAATTGTTCCTTCTGGTGTGAAGCGTTGGAATTGAAAGTTTTTAACTAATAGTTGTTCACCGCAGTTAACACATTGTACTTGGCTGTTATTTACCCCTGTTAATTCATATCCACATACGGGACACTGGTTAGTAACTAGATTTTTTGCTAACCACCAACGAAACCCCAAGAATGCTACCACAGGTAAAAAAAACAATAACCCCAAAATAATTACTAAAGAATTAACTAACCAGCCTAATCCCAATGATGCTAATAGCCAGGCGATTGCTAACAGGGTCAACCAAGGGCGGATCTTTTCAAAATTGAATTGCAAGTTTTTGGTCATGTCTCTTTCTTTGTGCTATTGACTCTAGGATAGCGAGTTTAGTCCTGGGTTATCCCCCAGTAATACAGGTATTTCATCAGCCATTGCCTCTAAATATACAATCCTCAAGTTTGCTTGCGAGGTTATTATGCAAAAATCAGCTAGACGATCATGAAATATTAATTCTTCTTTAAATATTATTTTTGATGCGGAAGAAAATTGCTTTCGTTGCGTCTGATCACCAGAAATATCAGACAATAACCCCAAACTGTCATCATTTTGACTTTTAACTTCCGCTTTGCGGTGCTAGTTCTTAATGTTGTCCTTCTAAACAATATTTAACAATTAACAGGCAATTTCTAGTATCTGAATCACGTTCATAGACTACTTTATCTGCCAAACGGCGGAGTAAAAACCACCCATATCCACCTACTTGCAGAGTCCCAGGTTCTGGCTCGGTGATCACGTCAGGATTAAATGGTTTTCCATAATCCCAAATTCTTATTTCCAGTTTATCAATCCATAAACTGACTTGAATTTCTATAGTTGTTTCCGGTGGTAAAGCATGATGAGCATGACGAACTGCGTTGGTAAAGCCTTCTGCTAATGCTAGGTTAAGACAATAAACTTGGGTATCTGACCAGCCATATTTAGGTAAATATCGCTCACAGAATTCTTCAAACCATTGTTGTACTTGGATCAAGAGTTTAAGATCGCTCTTTACCGTTTGATGGTCTTGCTGCACTATGCTAAGCATTGACCGTGACTTGGATAGAAAGTAATTGAAAAGTATTTGCGTTTTTTTGTGATTGATAATTTCACATTTAGGAATTTAGTTAACGTCTGTTGATCTTCAAAAGCATATCTCTTTTGAAATATCAGTAACAAGTAGACCATAAAAGATTTACGGCTAGTACCGCAGGGCGGAATTAAAAATTAACAATTAAAAATTAAAAAGCAGATGGTATAAGCTTTTCAGGGATTTTTAATGGTTGCTTAACTTACGCCGTATTGTACTAGTTGTTTGTCAGATATTATCCCGTATATGCTCTTGAAAATTACAGACGTTACTGGATTTAGTTTTGACTGAACTATCTTAGAACAATCCTAAAGTTAAGGATTTGTCTAATGGGAGTGCAGCACCAATACCTAGCCACAGGGTAACAAGAGTCCCAAAAAGAAATACTGTTGTTGCTACAGGGCGACGGAAGGGGTTTTGAAACTTATTCACGTTTTCCAAGAAAGGAACGAGAATTAGTCCCAAGGGGACAGCAGCCATTGCTAATACACCTAATAGTTTACTAGGTAATGAGCGGAGAATCTGGAATACAGGATATAAGTACCACTCTGGCAAAATTTCCAAAGGAGTAGCGAAAGGATTGGCTGGTTCACCGATCATCGCGGGATCTAGAGTTGCTAGAGCCACAATACAGGCGAAAGAACCCATAATGACGACTGGGAATATATAGAGCAAATCGTTGGGCCAAGCAGGTTCACCATAGTAATTGTGACCCATGCCTTGGGCAAGTTTAGCTCTCAATTTGGGATCGCTCAGATCCGGTTTTTTTTGCGTTGACATTTTTAAATTCGCTCTCCGACTGAAGTGAAGTTAAAGAATTGGTGAAAGCTATCAACAATACAACTAGCTCAAGTTTCCGATGGTAGTTTATGTCTACAACTTACAAGTTATTTTCTCTTTAGTTTAAAACAAACTACGATGATCTGGAAACACAAGTTTTGCCTATTTGCTAATAACTTTGATTACAAAGGTCCAGAAATACCTTGTTTGCGAATCATCAAGAAGTGGAACAACATGAAGACGGCAATTAACCAAGGAAGAACGAAGGTGTGAGCGCTATAGTAGCGGGTAAGTGTAGCTTGACCAACACTAGAACCACCACGGAGTAAATCGGAGATGAGAACGCCGACTACGGGAATGGCTTCTGGTACACCACTAACAATTTTTACAGCCCAGTAACCAACTTGATCCCAAGGCAGAGAGTAGCCTGTTACACCGAAGGAAACGGTGATAACTGCGAGGATAACACCACTGATCCAGGTTAATTCGCGGGGCTTTTTGAAGCCACCGGTTAGATAAACACGGAAGGTGTGGAGAATCATCATTAATACCATCATGCTGGCTGACCAGCGGTGAATGGAGCGAATTAACCAACCAAAGTTGACTTCATTCATGATGTACTCGACAGAGGAGAAAGCTTCAGCAACTGTAGGTTTGTAGTAGAATGTCATCGCAAATCCAGTGGCGAACTGAATCAGGAAGCATACTAGGGTAATTCCACCTAAACAGTAGAAGATGTTAACGTGGGGAGGTACGTATTTGGTGGTGATATCATCAGCAATTTCTTGGAGATCCAAGCGTTCCTCAAACCAGTCATAAACGTTGGCCATACAATCCTAAGTTCCTAAAAATAGATTGCGGTTGATAAGTTTTGTGATGCGAAGCTTAGTCATGAGTGACTATTCAACTAACCTCAGTTAGAGGGTTCGCTTCTCGCTTCATCCAAGAGAATGGGCTTCTATTGGTCTACGAGCGTAAATTCGGGTGTAACTCACCCTATTTTTGAGAAATCCCCCTGTCTCTCGTCTTTGCCAGCCAACGCTAACTATGTTGACTCCAAAGAAGATTTTATCGTTGATCAGGAAGAATGGACATCTCACAAATTTGGACTAGCAAGTTTATGAGAAGAATGCACTTCTTCTATAAAAAAAGTAACATAGTCGAGAGATAGATTTCATCAGCAACTGATCATTACAGAAAGTTTTAGGGAATTTGAGTCTGAGATGGCACTGAAATTAGGGTTCATTCACAAACGGTTTTGGCGGCTAGGATGTTTACTACTATTGCTTTTTGGTTTGGTGTTGGCAGGATATGTTCCTCCGGCTTCAGCTTTGACCCCAGAACAGAAGCTAGTTTATGAAGTGTGGCGAATTGTTAATCGCTCTTATTTAGATGGGACTTTTAACCATCAAAGCTGGCTTGATGTGCGACAAAAGGCGTTAAAAGGCAACTTCGCCAACCATGAAGCAGCTTATTCTACTATTCAGTCTATGCTGAAGAGCCTGGATGATCCTTTTACCCGGTTTCTTGAGCCTGAGAAGTATCGCAGTTTGCAAGTTAGCACTGCTGGAGAATTAACTGGGGTGGGTTTACAAATTACTCTCAATCCACGTGGTGGTTTGGAGGTAATTACACCTATTGAAGATTCTCCAGCCGACAAAGCGGATTTAAAACCACGCGATCGCATTTTGAAGATTGAGGGTTTATCTACAGAGAATTTGACTCTTGATGAGGCTGCGGCACGAATGCGTGGATCAAGGGGCAGCGTTATTACGCTTTTAATTGGCAGGGAAGGAGAAAAGGACCGGGAAGTTATCTTGGTGCGCGATCGCATTGCTCTTAATCCTGTTGTCTCTGACTTACGATTATCCCCGGAAGGAACCAAGATTGGTTATTTGTCCCTGAGTCAATTTAGTGCCAATGCCGTTACTGACTTGGCACACGCTATTTCTATTCTAGAAAAAAAAGGCGCGTCTGCCTATATTCTTGATTTAAGAAATAATCCGGGTGGACTCTTACAAGCGGGAATTGAAATTGCTCGTTTATGGTTAGACTCTGGCACAATCGTTTACACTGTCAACCGTCAAGGCATTCAGGGAACTTATGAAGCCTTTGGTCCAGCCTTAACCACAGATCCTTTAGTAATTATCGTTAATCAAGGAACTGCCAGCGCCAGCGAAATCCTCGCAGGTGCTTTACAAGATAATCATCGCGCCCAGTTAGTCGGGGAAACGACTTTTGGGAAGGGCTTAATTCAATCTTTGTTTGAATTATCGGACGGTTCTGGTTTGGCGGTGACAATTGCTAAATATGAAACTCCTAACCATCGAGATATTAATAAGTTGGGAATTAAGCCAGATCAAATTATTCCCCAACCATCACTTAACCGGGAACAAATCGGCACAAAGGCAGATGTTCAATATCAAGCGGCTATCGAACTTTTGAGTAAAAAATTGGTAATGGGTCATTAGTTAGTTGTCAGTTGTCAGTAGGGGCGAAGCATTT
>NZ_VIKY01000029.1:0-76516 GCF_009711925.1 Dolichospermum sp. UHCC 0352
TTCCAAATGCTTCGCCCCTACTGACAACTGATAACTGACCACACTAAACCAGAAACTTAGATTAATACAAAAATAAATTATGAACAGTAAAATTTTGCTAACATCTGTATTTTTAGTCACAGTCAGCTTATCAGGTACAGTGCAAGCGGCAAATTATGAAGATATTAGACAGTTATTGGCAAATAAACAATGTCCAAAATGTCTTCTTGGTAACGCTGGGTTAGTAATGGCTGATTTAGCTGGGGCAAATTTAAACGGTGCAAATCTTGCGGGTGCGAATTTAAGTCGGGCAAATTTGGCTGGTGCGGATTTGCGAGGTGCGAATTTAAGCGGTGCGAGTTTATTTGGCGTGAATTTAAGTGAGGCTAAACTTGGTGGTGCAAATTTAAGCGGTGCTGATTTAAGAGATACTTATTTAATGAATGCTGAATTGAAAGGTGCGAATATTACAGGTACAAATTTTCAAGGTGCGGTAGGAATACCTTCGCAAATTGCTAAATCAGAAGATTTTTATGCTTGGGGTGTAGCAGCAGCAGAAAAGGGGAATCTTAAACCAGCTATTGATTATTTTAGCCAAGCGATCGCACTTAAACCAGACTATGCTGGGGCATATTTAGCCCGTGGTGTCGCTAGTTACCAAAGTTTAGATAGAAAAAACGCTTTAGAAGATGCCCAAAAAGCAATAGAACTATTTGAAAAAGAAAAGAATAGTGAAGGAACACAAACAGCCAAAGCATTTATTTTAGAATTAAAAACCCCTTACACAGAAACAGTGAATACAGGTAAACCTAGCTTTATGGATTTTGCGGGTAGTCTAGGTTCAGTCTTATTACAATTTTTGCCCTTCTAATACCCAGTTCATTAATCTATCATTATCTGCGGTTAATGATTATGAAAATCTTGTTCTATGCAGCTTCGTCTTAACTTAGGATACTAACTAAGAAGCAATAATGGCACAGAAGGGAAAAAGATAAATGTCAGAAAATCTTAGAAGTAAAACTATCACACAAGGGGTACAAAGATCGCCTAATCGCGCCATGCTTAGGGCTGTAGGTTTTGAAGATGCAGATTTTAACAAAGCCATTGTCGGTGTAGCCAATGCCTATAGCACCATTACCCCTTGTAACATGGGGATAAACGAACTGGCACAAAGGGCGCAAACCGCGATTAAAACCGCCGGTGCAATGCCCCAAGTTTTCGGGACAATTACCATTAGTGACGGCATTTCCATGGGAACAGAAGGGATGAAATACTCCCTCGTTTCACGGGAAGTTATCGCTGATTCCATAGAAACAGTCTGTACTGGGCAAAGTATGGACGGTGTATTAGCAATTGGTGGCTGTGATAAAAATATGCCAGGGGCAATGTTAGCCATGGCGCGGATGAATATCCCTGCTATCTTTGTTTACGGTGGTACAATCAAACCTGGACACTATGAGGGTAAAGATCTAACCGTTGTCAGTTCCTTTGAAGCCGTTGGTCAATACAGTGCTGGTAAAATTGACGAAAATGAACTGTTAGCAGTTGAACGCGGTGCTTGCCCCGGTGCAGGTTCATGTGGAGGGATGTTTACAGCCAATACCATGTCTTCAGCTTTTGAAGCCATGGGCATGAGTTTACCCTACTCCTCCACCATGGCTGCTGAAGATCCAGAAAAAGCCGACAGCACCGAAAAATCAGCCGTTGTCCTCGTTGAAGCTATACGAAAACAAATATTACCTCGGCAAATTATCACCCGCAAATCCATAGAAAACGCCATTTCCGTGATTATGGCTGTGGGTGGTTCTACCAATGCAGTATTACATTTTCTAGCGATCGCCCGCGCTGCTGGTGTTGAACTAATTTTAGACGACTTTGAAACCATTCGCGGTCGTGTTCCCGTCATCTGTGATTTAAAACCCAGTGGTAGATATGTAGCCACCGACCTACACAAAGCCGGCGGTATTCCCCAAGTCATGAAAATGCTATTAGCCCATGGCTTGCTGCATGGTGATTGTATCACCATTTCCGGGCAAACAGTCGCCGAAGTCTTAGCAGATATCCCCGCAGAACCACGGACAGACCAAGACGTAATTCGTCCTTGGCATAACCCCATGTATGCCCAAGGACACCTAGCCATTCTCAAAGGCAACCTGGCCATAGAAGGGTCAGTAGCCAAAATTACCGGAGTCAAAAAGCCTGTAATTACAGGACCCGCGAGAGTATTTGAATCGGAAGAATCCTGTTTAGAGGCAATTCTCGCCAAAAAAATCCAAGCTGGGGATGTTATAGTTATCCGCTACGAAGGACCAAAAGGCGGACCCGGTATGAGAGAAATGTTAGCCCCCACCTCCGCTATTATTGGGGCTGGTTTAGGTGACTCTGTAGGCTTAATTACCGACGGACGCTTCTCCGGTGGTACTTACGGCATGGTAGTCGGTCACGTTGCCCCAGAAGCGGCTGTAGGTGGTAACATCGCCTTAGTAGTAGAAGGTGATAGCATTACCATAGATGCCAATGCCCGATTGTTGCAACTGAATGTATCAGCAGCAGAATTAGCTACTCGTCGCGCAAATTGGCAACCACTTCCACCCAGATATACTAAGGGCGTACTTGCGAAATATGCCAAACTTGTAGCTTCCAGTAGTGTGGGTGCAGTAACAGATTTGGACTTATTTGCTAATTAGTAATTATATGAGATCCCCAACTTCTTTGAGAACTCGGGGATCTGAAATTTAGTTAGTATATTTTAAGATTATACTTCGACAGGCTCAGTAACCATGCAGCTAAATTCAAACTTATCAGAAACAGTTACTCAACGTTGGCAAATATTGAAAAATGGTATTAATCACAATTTAGATTCTTTCACTCAATCTGTACAACAACAAGCGACAAAAACAACTGATAATACTAAAGATTATTTAGAAAATAATTGGCACAATGTCGAGAGAATTAGTAATAATACATCAGGAGTAATTCAAAAAACTATTAATACATCTGTGCATGATTTTTTATCACAATATCCCTGGTTTTTCCAAGTATTAGAAATATTCACATGGGGAATAAATCACCCTGTCAGGGGTGGAATAATTTTATTATTTACAATTGCAGTGATTTGGAGTATCATTAAAGCAATTGTTAGAATCATAGAAACTGCCAGTTGGTCAATTTTAAAAATTCCTTTTATATTACTACAAAAATTATTAAAATCTCTTTGGATAACATTTCCTAAAGTGGGAATTTTCGGCATTGGTAAAATTCAAAGTAAACAGCAACGGTTAGCTGAAATTTCCCAGCGTTTAGAAGTTATTCACAACGAACAAAAAGCACTATTACAAGAAGCTGCTAAACTCATGAAATCAGATCCAGAAAATATGATGACTAATTCTAACGGTCAGGAGACATCTGTTTAATTATCTCATCTTTTTGACCAGATACAAAATTAGCAAACCGGACAGCTAAAGGTGGTACAAAGAGAAAAGGACTACTAAAACCGGAAAATATATGTAGTCCTGAAAGTTCAGAAATAGCACCAATTAAAGGCAATTTATCCTGAGTAAATGCCACTAAACAATGATGCCATGTTCCTGGTAAATTTCCTAAACTTGGTAATATGTTCGTAATACTTTCTCGTAACCATTGTTCACTTGCTGTTGAGTTAATTTCCGCTTGCGGATTTGTTAAAACCCGGCTAATTTGACCTATGCGTAAACTCCCGTCCAGAAATTGCACCACACCAGCATCTAAAATTGGTGATACTATTTCATGATTGGGGTTATCCCATAATTCATCAATTTGAGTAGATTCTGCTTCTAGTTCATATCTTTGCAAATTTGCGGGTGATACTAAGCTATGTAATTGAATATCTGTAGATGGTATTTCAATGATTTCTGCATGAGAAAAATATATTTTCGCAGCAATACCCATTGATTTTAGTAGTTTACGAGTAATTCCCCCAGCACAAATCACAACATTATCACTATGAAAAGTATTAGTATTTGTTTTCACTCCTGTACATTTTTTTATGGGAGTAGTGATTAATTCTATAAATTCCCCAAATTGGATTTCTCCTCCTAAATCTACCATTGCTTGAATGTAAGCTTGGGTAGTTTTTTCTGGGTGAACATGACCATGTTTAACAGTTAATGCACCAGATATAGCTTCGGGGTTTAAAAAAGGTTCTAATTCACAAGCTTCTTGAATACTAATTAAATGCGGAGGAATAACAACATCTTGATAAGATTTAGCCATTGTTTCGGGATTAATATCTACGGAAATAGTCATTAATAAATTTAATTCCCGAAATTGAGTATCTGCATTTAATTCTTCTGATAATATCCGATGACGGGTTAACCCTTCTGTAGATAATTGTTTTGTAATTGCTGTTGTTGCTGACCAAAAACTAATGCCACCATAACTATAACGGGTAGCATTTTGGGGTGTTTGGTATTGTTCCAACAAAAGTACAGAAAATCCAATTTTTGTTAATTCATACGCAAGTGCAGCACCAGTAATTCCCGCACCAATAATAATCCAGTCGTAAGTTTTCATAATTTAGTAAAAATGTATATTGCACATGAATTATTAAATGTTTTATTCATTTTAATGAAAGCAAGAATTCTTTTGTCATAAATTCATCAGCGATTTTTCCATCAGTGGGTAAGTATATACAAACTTGAATATCTAACTCTTTTAAAAACTTGCACATCAATGGTCCAACATCTTGCCATTGTAAATTACCAAGTCCACAACCTAAAGCCGACATTGCCAAAGATTTTATACCTTGTTGTTTATAATTATCCTGAATCCATTTTAACACCAATCCACTTATCTCAGAGTAGTTACTCAACTACGTAGAAGTTTTGCTTGTATACTAGGAATTAAGCAACTGAGCTTTACGCTTACCTGGAAAGGGTGTAAAGTCTATTTATAATTCCTAGTGTTGATGACTCAGCAGCTTACAATTAAATAGACTGAAATTATAAATATCATAACTGCTTGACAACGCTTTCAATTAAACTATTTCAGAGTATTTAAAACGATGAATATGCAAGAACAACCTAACGGTGCAGATAATAAACGCGCTGACAAGACAGAAATCGCTCTGCATCTAGATTCTGAATTAATAGAGCAAATTCAACATCTCACTAATGACCCCAGTAAAGTGATTGAAGTGGCTATCCGTCAATGGTTACGCGGTGATTTCACCAGAGATGATGAGTTAACACGTACACCCCTACGCACACCCGTTCCCCCTCGTGGTGAATGGAATGATTAAAATCATCCGACAAGTGTCAACAAATAATAAGAAATGTAAAATTTAATGCCTTGAATGCCATAAAGGTCAAAAATCCACAGTTTAAAAATGGGAAAGCTGTAAAAGTTTATGCCAGAATTCAAGTAGCGTTAGTTTGACACTCCCCGTGTCTGTAGACCGGGGGGTGTCAATAAACAGAACTACCAGAAATATTCGCCGAACACTAGATTTAGTGAAATTAGTGGTTTTGTTGATAATTGTTTACAGGTTGCCAAATTATGGTAGAATAGTGTACTGTTGTTGAAGTGAAGTTATAAATCAATGACTAAACTAAAACTACAGGGTTAAAATCCAAGTAAATAAGCGCCTTTGGCCGATTGGGGAGGCAACGAACTCATAATTCGTCTTCAGGCTGGTTCGATTCCAGCAGGGCGCACTTTGCAAAATCCTAACTATAATAAATCACGTTTTTCAGGTTTTTGCCTGTTAATTGCCCATTCTATCTGTCGTAAAATCCCCCTTAACATTCTCACTTCCGCAGTTTGTGGATAAGCACGATTATACAGGTAGCGGAATTTTTCCATGCGACTAGCTGCGGTATGAGGATAAAGATAACCAATGGACAGCAATAAAGATTCCAATTGTTGATAGTATGCTTCCATCGCATCTAACGGGGCAATTTCTGAAACAGGTATATTCTCATCTATAAATAATTCTGTAGATTGTGACAATTCATAACAACAAATAGAAACCGCAGTAGCTAAATTCAAAGATGGATATTCTGGATTAGTGGGAATAAAAACTAATTTGTGGGCATAATTTAATTCTTCATTAGTTAATCCCCTATCTTCCCTGCCAAAAATTAAAGCTACAGGCTTTTCTGCTGCTGCTAATAACCAGGGTAAAGCGGTGCGAGGGGTTTCTAGAGGAATTTCTCCACTGTAGTCCCGTCCCATGGTTGCAATGGCACGGACACAGCCCTGTAATGCTGCTGGTAATGTATCTACTATGATCGCAGATTCTAAAATGTCTTTGCCACGAACTGCCATTTTTATAGCATCCGAGGATGTGCGATCGCATTGAGGATTGACTAATATTAATTTAGATAAGCCAAAATTTTTCATAACTCTGGCCACTGAACCTATATTCAATGGTCCGGCTGGTTCTACTAATACGATAATTACGTTATGGCAACTGGGTTGTATATTAAAACTTTCTGTCATACTTATTTACTTTTACTGGCTCTAATCATCATAATTCAATATTTCTGGCATTATCTATATGTAAAACTAGTGGTTTAAGTAAAAAAATATCAAATACTAGAACTTATGCACAATATTCAAAAGTTAAAAAACCTTGGCAAAACTTGGAAAAATATCAAGTCCTGCCAAGGTATTTAGTTACAAGTAATTACTATTAAATGCTGGCTTTAATTAAACCAGGACAAACTGATTAGGATTAGCCACACTCAAAGCACTGGCTTGAATACCAGTTAAAGTGGCTAAAGTTTGACCACCAAAGATAACCGCAGTATCAGCACCAACTTGAGTCAAAGTTAGATTGGCTGTAGTGATACCTAAACTGGCAGCGCCAGAAATACCAATTACATCAGTACCAATTTGGAAATCTAGAATGGTGTTAGTAGCTTTGGTTAATTCACCAAAAACAATCCAGAATTGGTCAGCGCCAGCACCACCAGATAGGGTGTGACCACCACCAAGACCGATTTCAAAGGTATCATTACCATCACCACCCAAGGCACGACCACCAGTACCATTACCCAGGAAGAATAAATCATTACCAGCGCCACCAGAGGCACGGAAATTATTGGCTTCATCTCCAAAGAATGTGTCGTTATCAGCACTACCAAAAGCGCGATCGCCATTGGCTAAAAACACGGTATCATTGCCACTACCACCGTCAATAATGTTATTACTGGCAAGAGCGCCCGCAGCCGCACTATCAACCTCGTCATTACCAGCGCCACTAAACACGACATCCTTAATACCACCAAAGCCAGGAGTTTGCTTGGCTACAATCGTATCGGCATTAGGTGTACCAGCAAAGAATTGTGTGTCCTGAATCAAATTGGCATTAGGCGCAGTCAAGAAAGATAACTGACCACCTTCAACCAGGTTTTCTTGTCTAGTTTTTGTGCCATCACCATTACCATCAATATTTGTGGCGGTAATAATTGTTCCAGAACGAATACTATGCGCCTGGACATCAAACACAAACTGTGTACCAGGAGCGTTACCAAAAAGACTAGAAACGTCTAGAATACCTGAAGTTTCCCAGTTACCGATATCAGTGGGGCTAGAATCAGTTTGACCAGAAGGAACAGCCGAGCGATCAACTTGTGCAATTTTAGTTAAGCTGTCCGCTGGATTGGCAGCAGCAGGATCAAGAACGTAAATAGAGGCTTCTTGCTTAGAAGTTGCACCCCAGATATCTGCTCCTAGTGCGCGGTCTTCTTGTAAGTAAATTTTGCCATTATCAGCCCAGTCGAGGTTATCAGGACTACGCATACCGAAATCTTGTTTACCAGCGTCGTTGCCATCGTAAAGGATGTCAATTTTTGCAGTGATTTCTGGTGCAGTTGTAATCTTCCACAGAGCATCATTTCCAGATGTGGGGTGTTGAATGGCAACGATAAATTCATTGGGATTGTTTGTAGAAATCAACCCAGTAGGTTCAGATCCAGGAACTCCCAAACTAGCCCAACGAGTAATTGATTCAGCTACACCATCCTTATTGCTATCAGATGCCTTCCAGATATCGCCAGGACCGTTGTCTTCGATAATGTAAAGATTACCAGCAGCATCACTAGCCAAGTTGTCAGGGTTATTGAGGTTGGTACCCGCAGCTAAAGCAGTACCACCATCAATTGTGCTACGACTAGCAAAAAGCTTAACTTCATTAGTTTTGAGGTTAATGCCATAAACTGCGTTTTCGCTAGTTGTAGCTACATAAAGAATGTCACCAATAATTTCTAAGTCTTCTGGACGACCGTAGGGTGTACCACCAACTTCATCCGCTGCTGCCCGTCCGCCCGTAGTAGTGCTACTAAAGTCAAAGGGATCGGCGGTGGTGGTTTTCACGCCATTAGCATCGGTAATCGCCACCCAAGTAGCTGCACCAGTGCGAGTAGTAGCTGTATTTGTAGCAGAGTCCCAGTTTTCCGAAGCAATACCTGTAAAGGCAGTTACCTTCAAGACAAAACTTTGTCCAACACTCAAATCACCAGCAGTCTTAGGTACAAACTTGTAGATAGAACCAGTGTTGCTCTCATCAATAAAGTACAAAGTACCAGAAGCATCAAACTTCAAGCCTTCATGGGAAACAGCAGGAATATTACTGCGCCAAACCACATTAGCTGTATCACCAGCAGCCATCAAGGGGTTAAGCCACTCAAATAGACGACCATTGGTTCTTTCTTCGGCTGTAATAACTGTTCCATAGGGAGTATATACCGCAGGGTCAAAAGGACCAAAATCATCATTATTCTTATCCCAAACCGTAGGATTGGTGGTGTAGGGTAAGGCCGCTTGACCAGTCAAGGCTGAAACAAAGTCACCAGTTTGGGTGTCGTAGCGAGCTAAACCAGCGCCTTGACCTACTTCCATCGGAATGTAGATGTAGCGGTTGGTGGGATCGAGTGCCACCATGTCCCAGTTACCAAAGGTGGCAGCAAATTGAGGATCTAGATTAGCTTTGTTGCGGTCAACAATTTCTGTCTGAGTGAATCCTGTTGGTAGTAAAAAGGGTGCAGTGTCTTCTGCTGTAGGAACAGTAGCAGTAGTAGAAAGAAGTTGGCTAAAGTCAACATCAATTTTGTAGGTTGTACCCCAAACATCAGGTCCTGCAGTAATACCAGTGGAGGCTAAAACAGCTTGAGTACCATCGGAAGGATTTGTAGCGATATCTTCAGGACGAGAAAACCTGAAGGCATTAACTGCGGTAGCTAACTCATTTTGTTTTGTTTGTGTAGCAAAACCTTGAGAGTCATAACCTGTAGTATTTGCTTTTGTGGGATCGTAGTAAGAAATTTCTACAAATTGACCGTTTGTGCTGTTACCACTGCCTTTGAACTGGCTAGGATTAGCTTCAATTGCATCAGTAGCATTTGCAGGATCGTCAGCCACCCATACGAATAGTTTACCCTGTGCTAAACCATTGCGTTCCAGGAAACCGCCAGCTTTTTTATCGCCAACATAGAGATATAAAGGCGCGTTATTGCTATCGTCACCAATTAAAAAGGCAACTTTATCAGTGCGGCTTGTATTTAGTTCTGTGACGTTTTCCCACGAAGCGCGACCAAATGCGGGTACTGCATATAAAGTATTTGTTTGTGTATCCAAGGCGAATTGTGTACCATTACTGGTTTCTTCACCAGAGAAGAAAATACGATCAGCTAAACCAATACCTGCACCAAACTGGTTGGCTTCAAATAAAGCAGCAGAACAAAAACGTTGAATACCAGCGTTCTCTAAATCAGCAGCAGCATCAACAACTTCACCTTTGCGGTTGATAATGGTGTCATGGGCTAATCCAGCATCGACGATTTGCAATGTGCGCTTGTCAACATCAAAATAGTTAACTCTTGCACCGGGGAGTTGAGTACCGTTTTTCAGGGTGTACTTATAACCATCAGCAGCCCCTACTTCATTAACAACTAATACACGAACAGTTGTATCGTTGAGTGAAAAAGCACCAATACCGTCAAGAATACCGGGAGGAACATAGTTGCCAATTTTGTCGCCAACTGTAAAAATTGGGTCAACTGTGTAACCGTTTAATCCTTTGACTTGAGACGGTTCGGTTGTATCGAATGGTGTGTTAGCCATAAAATCCCTCAGTTTTCTTTGTAATGCTTACTGAATCAATGCTTGGTAAATTTAGGAAAACCTATATTTACCGAATATGAATATTACCTTCCAGTAGAATCTCACGCAGAGGTTAAGAAGGCACTATGATTTAGCTATTTCTTAATTAAAAATTTTTCTAGAAGTTAATTTTAGATTAAGAAAAGAGAAAAGATTATCTATTGATCGGTACTATGCCAATATTAAAACTAATACACACCCGATCTTCATCACTCATATTCATTTCCACACCATGTAACAGCCAACTGGGAAATATTAACATCGTCCCTTCACGAGCTTTATAAGTGATTTTGGGGAAAGTCCAGAGATTAAACTCTATAGATGGTGGTACGATCATCTGTGAAGCTGGTCGCGGATCAGAGAAAAATATGCCACCACAATTTTCAGGAGTTTTCAGATAATAAACTCCACTTAAAACTGAGTTGGGATGATTATGTACAGAGTTGGAAGCAAGTTTACGATTAATAATTCCCCAACAAGTTGTAATTTTGAGACTAAACTTTTGTAAGTCCCATTGTAAAAATGTGGCAACTTCTAAGACATTTTGATTAATGATTTGTATCAGGTTGTCAAAACTATCCCTTTCATGCAACCTATCTGTACTATGCCATCCTAGTATATTTGACCATTTCTCACCCTGACTATCTCGACGTTCTTCCGCATAGATAGTTTGTAAGAGTGGAGGATTTAATTGTTGATAATTTTCTAGGGAAAAATGCCAAACAGAAGTGGGAAACCAATCATTTCTAGAACCAACCATAATTTTGATTTATGTTTATATTGACTTGTGAACTTTGTCGCTGGGCAAAAAACATGGACGGCTAAAAACAAAAAAAGCCTAAGTCCTGTTAAGCTCAATAGGTAACTTTCCTGCACTGAACTGTTTTATGCACCTACCTTCCTTTCTATGGTTATGGAAAATAGCCGCTTGGTCAATGGGATTATCTTTACTAGCCTATTTATTTTTAGCCATAACTGGTCTTTGGATGTTACGGGTTAGAACAAACCCAGAATCTTTCGGTATTCTCTTACCTTGGTATCGTCAGCAGGTGCGATCGCTCCATTATATAATTGGCATAATTATGGTTAGTCTAGTCTTACTACTTCTAGTCGTAGGCATTGTTGGTACATTAGGACACTTTGGTACATTAGGACACTCACCACATTTATTAGCTGGCTTAATAGTAGTAATATTAGTTTTAGTATCCGCATTTAGTGCCACTCAAATTAGCACCATAAAGCCTTGGGCTAGACCATTACATCTTAGTTGTAATCTCTGCTTATTACTAGGATTTGCCTGGGTATCTCTCAGCGGTTGGACTGTGGTGCAAAAGTATTTGCCTTAATTCTCAGTTTCCACCATGCTCCTGTTATGGCTGGGAAATTGTGCAGACTATACACAAATAATTTATCCTGTAAATCCTGATTCAGCCCTTGACAAAATTCTCAGTTTCAATTACACTTATGTTATGCATGGAAAAGTGTGCGCCCATATATATAGGGTTTTTATTTATTAAATTATTCAAAGCAGTAAAACCAATGTTTATAAATGATTCATTCTTTCAAGAACTTGGGTACACAAGACATTTTTGATGGTAAAGATTCTAAAGCTGCTCGAAAAACCTGTCCCTCATCTCTTTGGAAGCGTACAGTTCGTAAACTAGATCAATTAGACTCAGTTACAAGTCTAGAAGATTTAAAAATTCCCCCAGGTAATTGTCTAGAAGCATTAAAAGGTGATAAAGAAGGTCAGTATAGTATTCGGATTAATGATCAATATCGAATTTGCTTTTTTTGGCGAGAATTAGGGGTAGATGCCGTGGAAATTATAGATTATCATTGAGGTATTAATCACATTTATGAAAATCCCAACCCATCGTCCTCCTACCCATCCTGGAGAAATGTTATTAGAAGAGTTTATGATCCATAAAGGTTTAACACCCCAGAAAATAGCTGAATCTATAGGTGTTACAGAACAGCAAATTGTAGATTTAATCGCAGGTAAACAGCATATCACACCCAGTTTAGCACTGCGTTTATCCAGGTTTTTTGGCATATCTGTTGATTTCTGGATGAATTTACAAGTTCGCTGGGATCTATATTATGCTCAACAAGCAGAAGCAGAATTTCTGAATACAATTAATCCTTTTGTTGCTTAAATGTCTGAATTAGGATATCCTGATTCAGACAAAATCATCTCAATAAACAATCATTAAACAACATCCTGAAAAATCCCAACTTCCCATAAACAATCATTAAACAACATCCTGCAAATCCTGCAAATCCTGTAAATCCTGAAAATCCTGGATATCCTGATTCTGACAATTTTACCCCTTGACAAAGTTCTCAGTTTCGACTATGCTTATGTTATAGGTGGAAAAGTATGCGCCCATATATATAAGGTTTCCACATCCAGTATTTATCCAAAAAGAATTCCGCCTAACGGCGGGGGTAAGGGAAAAGAAAAAAGAGCAGAGGGCAAAAGAGCAAGAGTATAAAGGGCTACTAAGTCCTCGCCGCACCACTACATACAACCCGAAAACCAGTATCGAAGGGGTCGTAGGGGTCATCGAGGTTGTTGTAGTAGCGAGAAGCAGAACGGCAATTCTCAGGATTGTTGAAGCACGAACCACCGCGCAGCATAACGATGTTGCTTCGACCAATCAAAGCGCTGCCATTTATAGGCGCGTCTATATAATTTTCCTGCCAATCATCTTCACACGATTCCCACACATTCCCGTGCATATCATACAAACCAAAAGCATTAGGGGGAAAAGTTCCTACATCTGTGGTTTGTTTTCGATATTGTCCTTTTGGTGCAGCAGCGTAGGGGTAGTTACCATTATAGTTTACCAAATCCGAGGTAATATTTTCACCAAAATAAAAAGGTGTAGTTGTTCCCGCCCTACAAGCATACTCCCATTGTGCCTCACTGGGCAATTTATAGTTTTTACCTGTTTTTTGGCTTAACTTTTGACAAAATTCTACTGCATCATGCCAACTCACTTTTTCAACAGGGCGATTAGCACCTTTGAAGTGAGCAGGGTTATTTCCCATAATAGCCTGATATTGTGCTTGAGTCAAAGGATATTTACCGATAAAGAAGCTGGGAACATTAACTTGATGTTGGGGACTTTCACTATCTCTTCTTTTCGCTTCATCTTCCGGTGAACCCATGTAAAATGTTCCTGCGGGTATTTCCACCATTTCCAACTTCACCCCATTTCCCAAATCTTCCACAAAGTAATTTGCTGAGTGGTTGCGTCGGTTGATAATGCTTCCTTTTGCGTTCGTTGTGACAACTTCAAAAGTGAAAGTTTTCAGGTTAGTTAAAAACCTCTTTCCTACAAGGAGAGAGGCTTTAATATCCCCATTCCCTTGTAGGGAAGGGGGGTTAGGGGGGTTAGGTTTTTCATTTGTTTGAATACCTAAAAACCTAAACCATTCTGTAATAGACTGAGGACGGTTTTGATAATCTAATTCCATTCCCTTGAGAATAGCATCATTTACCTTTTGACTAATTTGAGAATTGTATTTTTGCGGTGGTTCAATCGCCATTTTCATATCTAGCATTATCTTAGCATTCAGATAAGGACTAGGCAGAGGAATGAAAGGAGGTTCATGAACAGCGATAATTACATATAATGTGGCAGCTAAAGCATAAATATCTAAAGCCGGAGTGAAATTACTTCTATTTTCAAATTGTTCTGGTGGTGCAAAAACCGGAGTTTTGGCATTAGTTAAACTCATCAATTCTGCAAAGTTGACTTCTCTAGCTAAACCAAAATCAATTAATATGGCTTTATTGTCAGATTCTCGCAGTAAAATATTCGCAGGTTTAATATCTCGGTGCAGATAATTACGACCATGAATATAAATTAAAGCCTCTCCAATGCCTTTAATAATTTCTAAACCAGCACTTTCACTAAAAACACCATTCGCGTATAAATATTGTTCTAAATTTTTGCCTTTGACATATTCCATCACCATACAAGATAAACCATTTTCTTGAAACAGTTCAGGATACACTTTGACAATGTGAGGATGATCAAAGGTAGCTAATACCATCGCTTCGGTGTTAAACTTGTCCTGTTCTTCTGCTAGAAAATCTCCAAAACCTTCTGTATTCCCATATTTATCTCGATAGCGTTGTTTCAAAAAAGAGACATTGAGACTTTTGATAGCTACTTGTTTTTTGCGTTTATGGTCTTGCGCTAAATAGGTAATACCAAATCCTCCCTGTCCAAGAGTATCAATAATTTCGTATTGTCCTTTTTTGAGTAGTTGCCCTGGGGTAAAATAAGCCATAATAAAATTTAAATTGTCTGAATCAGGATTTGAGGATTTTCAGGATAAAGAGGAAAATAATTATATTGGTGTTGGAAAAGTCTATATATATGGGCGCACACTTTTCCACCTATAACATAAGGATAACTCAAGCTTTGAGCTTTGTCAAGTCTTGATGGATTAAATTGTCAGAATCAGGATGTCCAGGATTTGAGGATTTTCAGGATAAAGAGGAAAATAATTATGTTGGTGTTGGAAAAGTCTATATATATGGGCGCACACTTTTCCACTCATAACATAACTATAATATAAACTTTTGGCTTTGTCAAGTCTTGATGATGATTTTAGTGATTTTGAATTAAACCGCATCTACTTTGAACCCCATAGTTTTTTCTTAATCGGGTTTTTGCTGATTACCTATCCACCAAGCCAAACCACCCATAAATAATACCCCCATAACTCCCTGTAAAGGATTATTATTCACACCAGTCACCCAATCAGGAACTTGACCCGAATATTTGGTTAATTGTCCCACATTAATGATGTAATAACCCCAAACCAACCCACCATGTAAACCAATAGGTAAACCCAAACGCCCCCGTTTCCAACGTTTTCCCCATACCTGCGTTAAGCCCAACAGCACCAAAGCCGGAAACTGGGGTAAAGTATGAATAATTGCCTCCAAAGGTTTAATAAAATGGGATACAGCAAATAAAATTGCATCTATCCAGAGAGCGATATTTAATTTATAATCTCGTTGTAACTCGTCCAATAACCAACCCCGAAATAATAATTCTTCTGCAAACCCCACCCCAAAACCAACTAATAAACCTTCTAAAATTATTCTTCCCAAAAACACTTGTGGTTGTTGCCATACTAACCAACCCAGCAAACCTTCTAAACCAAATAAAACCAAAACAGTGGTTAAACCAATAGCCAACCCCTGCAACACATTCACACCATTAAGACCCGTAAATTCTAATCCATAATGGCTAAATATTTTTGATTGCTGATAAACCCATTTACCCCAAAGATTGAGCAGAAAAATAAACTCTACATATAATATAACCAGTGTCAAAATACTTTCTAAATTGGTATCTTTGACTAGCAAATAAATTGGTACAGCTAGGGGTAGCCATAAAAATAGTAAGGCCAGTATAAAACAAACCAGCCTCACAGGAACGGGGTATTGGGTAAGTTGAGTGAGATTAATTTTCATAAAGTTAGTCAGTTATCATTAGTCAACAATATACTGCTAATGACCAATGACCAATGACTATTCGTCAGGTTCAATCGTACTACTTAAACCATGATTATTGAGGGTTTCAGAATAGAACTCCGCGTGTTCTTGAGCGCACCTAATTACTAAAGCTAACCCGTTATGGTGAGCTTCCATCATAATACTAACAGCTTGCGGTTGGGTGATGCTATTAACAGTAGTCATTAGCACCTGTACTACATACTCCATCGGATTATAATCATCATTATGGAGCAAGACGCGATACTGAGGCGCAAGCTTGCGGGATGTAGAACGCTTCTCAATGGTTTCGACTGACACGATTCTTTGCTCTTTTATTGTTGATTTACTACAATACAGTCCTGTTAGGCATTTGCTCAACAGTTATTTACTTCTGCACTGCCGCGGTTTCACCTGGAAATACTTTTGGCGTTGCTGAGAAGTTTTTTCCTAAAGCATCATAACACAAATAAAAGAAATTTGCATTGATAATGGGACAGAGAAAATTTTTCTTTGCCTTCTATCTCCTCACTAGCAACAGAAATTATTAAAATCAAGGAAACTGCAACATAGTTCCTACTCTAGATAGTTATGGATATCAGCCCAAAATTTCAACCAGGACAAATTGTGTCCTTGGATTATAGTCATCAAAATCTTTATGCAGAAGTTATTGAAATCGTGGTTTCCCGTCAATTGTGCTGGGTGCGTCCTTTACTGCTTGTGAACTCTACCCAAGAATTACCACTTGTGATGGATTTACGAAATGTATCTGATTTGTTATGGCCATTAGATTTATTTAGACCGGCTCTAGATACAGAAGTTATTGCTTTTTTAGGGCAACTTTTTCCCAAAGAACTCAAATTTGAGCCTGATTTAGGAGCTAAACAACAATTTAATTTATTTATTCATCAACTGTGGCAAGCATATCAACAAGGACAAGAAACATAAAGAGACTTAATTGCATAGGTAACACTAGCAACATAGGATGTTAGTAAGCAGCGTTGATGCCCAGTGCGATGAGACTTATCCCCAGGTAGGAACTAACTGTACCCGACCAGCATCCATCTCTGCCATTAGTAATTCTAAAGCTTCATAGTCAACATCAGAGATATGACCAAGCTTTGTTAATTCTGAGTTAATCTCATTTTCGATTTCTGGCGTTAATTTGCGGATATGCAGGGCTTTTTCTACCAACTGACGAATCACGTATCGAGTTTTCATAACAAATAAACCAAATTGCAGTTACTAGTCATTATCTCAGACAATTTTCGGTATAAAAGGTGATTTATACCTCTCGATCCTGTGATTTAGATCACTACTAAATAATCAAGACCAGTTATTCGGTAACTCTGTTTTTATCAGCGACAAAGGTAAAAATCAGGGCTGACAACTACAGAGAAATTTTACTGAAACCACCTCCATTCCTAGCTTCAGCAATAGTATTGCTATAGCGACAGATGATTAATCTGCATTCAGAAGGCATAAGTAGATTGTTTTTTAACTTGCTAAAAAAAAATGTATATATAAGTACACTTTACCATTGACTTATGACAATCTTTAAATAAACCCACTCAACCTATAAAGATTGAGTAAAGAGACTTCCAACTTGTAGCCAAGTCAGAAAAAAGGTTATCTTCAAATCAAATGCAAATCTAAACTTATCAAAGCTTATATGATAATTTCAATATAATTCCTAAAATTTTGCGCCTTTGCTCCTTTGCGTCTTTGCGCGAAACATAATTCATGCAGCACCAAATTTACAAGATAAAATTATTGAACTCAAGTTAAAATCTCTAATTAATGCTATTCTTAGATTGGTTAGCTGTAATTTATGGTAGCTAGAAGATAGCAAGTGGCTGTTTTAGTTGAACAATTAATAACATCGGATATTTTAAAACCTGCTCGTTACCTGGGTAATGAGCGTTTAGCAGTCCATAAGCCTTGGGATACGGCAACAATTCGTTGGGTTTTGACCTATCCAGAAGTGTATGAGGTAGGAGCATCAAATTTAGGGCATATCATCTTATACAACATTTTGAATGCCCAACCTCGTCAATTATGCGATCGCGCTTACCTACCAGGAGCAGATTTAGCCGCCAAACTCCGCACTACGCAGACACCCCTGTTTGCAGTGGAATCTAAACGGTGGTTAACGGACTTTGATATTTTAGGCTTTAGTCTCAGTTACGAATTAGGCGCAACTAACATCTTAGAAATGTTAGATTTAGCCGGAATTCCCGTCACTAGAGAAGAACGGTTACAGGGAAATTACCCGCTAATTTTTGCCGGTGGACAAACAGCAACATCTAACCCCGAACCTTATACAGATTTCTTTGATTTCATCGTTTTGGGAGATGGTGAAGAACTACTTCCCGAAATAGGCTTGGTTTTAGAAGAAGGGAAAAAAACAGGCTGGAATCGAGAAGAACTATTATTAGACTTGGCACAAATCCCTGGTGTCTATGTGCCGCAGTTCTATGAAATGGGTATTGGTGGGGCTGTATATCCCCTGCGTCCAGATGTCCCCAAAAGAGTCCTGAGAAGAGTAGCTACGCCCATTCCTGCCTATTCTATTGGCTTAGTACCTTATGTAGAAACAGTCCATGATCGCCTCACCATTGAAATTCGTCGAGGTTGTACTCGCGGTTGTCGCTTCTGTCAACCAGGAATGCTAACTAGACCAGCGAGGGATGTCGAACCGGAAAAAGTAGTAGAAGCTATAGAAAAGGGAATGCGGGAAACTGGTTACAATGAGTTTTCCCTGTTGTCTTTAAGTTGTTCTGATTATTTAGCCCTACCAGCGGTGGGGATGGAAATTAAAAATCGCTTAAAAAATGACAATATTTCCCTCACCTTACCTAGTCAAAGAGTAGATAGATTTGATGAGAATATTGCTAATATCCTGGGAGGTACGCGCCAAGGTGGGTTGACCTTTGCCCCGGAAGCGGGTACACAAAGAATGCGGGATATTGTTAATAAGGGTTTGACAAATGAAGAATTATTGCGGGGTGTAAAAACAGCTTGGTCACAAGGTTGGGATAAAATCAAGTTGTATTTTATGATTGGTTTACCCGGTGAAACAGATGCCGATGTGATCGGTATTGTAGAAACGGTCAACTGGTTAAAACAGGAATGTTGGGAAAAAGGCCGAAGATCGTTAAACTTTACCTTGACCATTTCTAATTTTACCCCCAAACCCCATACTCCCTTTCAATGGCATTCAGTCTCCACAACGGAATTTGCGAGAAAGCAAAATCTCCTGCGACAAGAGTTTCGCAAAATGAAGAATGTGAAAGTAAATTTCACGGATTTTCGCATCTCCGCCATGGAAGACTTTATTGGTAGAGGCGATCGCACTCTGGGGAAAGTGTTACGTAGCGCTTGGGAACTGGGTGCAGGTATGGATTCTTGGTATGATAATGTAGATGCAGCATTTACAGCTTGGGAAACAGCCATTACCGAAGCCGGTCTAGACTGGAAATACCGTCAAGTTGAAAATGGCGAATGGAATCTGTTTGCTGCTGACAACAAAGAACCAGAAACCCTCTCACCTTTGGATACTCCCTTACCTTGGGATCATATTGATACTGGCATTGATAAAAAGTGGCTACAAGAAGACCTCCAACGCGCTCTAGAAGCCGCAATTGTCCCCGACTGCTCTTTTGAAGGTTGTTCTCATTGTGGAGTCTGTGGCACTGATTTCGGTCATAATGTGGTTGTGGCTGCACCACCCATTCCCAGCTTTACCGGTGATTTTGTTCCCAACACCACCAAAGCCCAACGATTGCGAGTATGCTTTGGTAAACAAGGGGATATGGCTTTGGTCAGTCACTTGGATTTAATGCGTCTATTTGATCGAGTTATGCGCCGTGCCAGTTTACCAATTACATTCACAGGTGGTTTTCATCCTGGTCCGAGGATTTGTCTAGCCAGTGCTTTGACTTTAGGTGCTACCAGTGAAGGGGAAATTGTTGATTTTGAGTTGACCCAAGCCATTGATATTGAAACTTTTCATGCCCAATTGGTTAAGCAGCTACCTACTGACATCCCTATATATAATGTGGTAGAAGTAGATATCAAGTCTCCCTCTGCTACCCAATCTCTAGAAGCAGCCGAGTATTTACTAACAGTGTCTATACCCCAAAGCGAGGTACAACCGGCACAATGGCAAGGTTGGATTGAAACTATTAAAAATCAAGAGGAGATTTTATCGGCACATACAACTAAATCCGGTAAGCAGCAATTAATAAATCTGCGCTATCGCCTGTGGGAGATAGAATTAGTATCATCCTCTCACCGAGAATCAGACTCAACAGCAGTATTGCGTTATTTGGGTGTCTGTCGTCCCGACGGTGTGATCTTGCGTCCTGAGCAAATCTTGTCTATGCTAGAAATTGTGGCTAATCTTGAATTTCACCTCTTGCATATCCACCGCAAGCGTCTAGTTATTGGATAACTTGCTAATAGTTGACAAAAATTAGGACATTGTGACAATTGATTTTTTGTAAGTTTGCGTTAGAATGATAATCAAGAGAAATTTTCTGGTGCTGCCTTGAATGACCGAAAAGACGGGACACAAGCCTCGTCCTTCCAGGACGGCTTTATGTTAAAATTTGGTCATAGTCGCCATAGGGCATTGGGAGACTTTAAACGGACATGGAGGGACGATAAGACCACTTGTGGCGTGTTCTGGCGAAGTGTCAAGAATCACCGCACCTTCAGTTCGGTGAGTATGTCAATTGATTCACTACCTGTGATCATCACGGGAGCGAAGGCAAAAATATAAGAGTGTAACTTCTAAGATTGTATCCCAGACAAATTCCGCTGCTGATTACAAACCACTCTCTCTATGGCTACCTTGTGAATCAATCACTAACAATAGCTTTCGTCAACTTCTCCATTCACTGATACATTCTATCTCTTAAATAAGACTTGCTTTGATTGCGGGCTTTTATGCAATTGCTGCAAATGCAAGTGTGTTTAATTGTAAAAAATACCACGTAAGTATTGACAGAGATTAAAACCCTGCCAAAATTCTTGTAAAGATGACTCAGTGAGTTATCTGCACCCAGCTAGACTTTCTAGTAAAAACACGGATAGTGAATCCAGTGCTAAAGGCAGATTTCCCTCCGTCAGCAGATGGTAAACCCAAAAAGAAACCGTGTCTAAACGCGGAGGTTTTACACAAAGTGTGTGCTATTTAGATATAGTCAACTTTACTTGATGAAGCGTTAACTTTGAAATAGATATCTACGGATATCCAAAGTTTAAATAGCAGCGTATAGTATGGAAAATCGGCCAAAGGCGGTTGATTGAAGTCTGTAAAATATATGCAGCTATTCAGGAATAATCCGGCGTATAAACGCATCCAAGGTATCATTAGTTAGCTCTTCATAACTTTGCAGAGCTACTCAAATTGCGAATTTTTATTACTAGTAGCGTCTTGTAGCAGCGACCGTCAGGACAAGCGGGATAACAGAGAACTTCCTTGTAATTCCCAGCGGTGCTGCCAATTTTTGAGGAAATTGAATGCCAAAACAAATTATCATCGCGGAGCAGCATCAAATCGCTGCTGTATTTTCGGAAGATCAAATACAAGAACTCGTTGTAGCTACTGGTCATCACCAAATTGGTGATATCTATTTAGGTGTAGTAGAAAATGTCTTACCTGGGATAGATGCGGCTTTTGTCAATATCGGCGACCCAGAACGCAACGGTTTTATTCACGTCACTGATTTAGGTCCATTAAGGCTAAAACGTAGTGCAGCAGCGATTACAGAACTGTTGACACCACAGCAAAAAACCTTAGTGCAGGTGATGAAAGAACCAACGGGATCAAAAGGACCCAGACTGACAGGTAACATCACCTTACCTGGTCGTTATGTCGTGTTGATGCCCTACGGACGGGGAGTAAATTTATCGAGACGGATTAAGAGCGAAAGTGAACGTAATCGCCTGAGAGCTTTGGCAATTCTAGTAAAACCAGCCGGAATGGGGCTGCTGGTACGCACAGAAGCAGAAGGCAAGCCAGAAGAAGCAATTATTGAAGATTTAGAAGTGCTGCAAAAGCAGTGGGAATTTGTGCAACAAGAAGCAGTAACCTCTCGTTCCCCAGCTCTACTGAATCGTGATGATGACTTTATTCAGCGCGTTCTCAGGGATATGTATGGTGGTGATGTGAATCGCATTGTTGTTGATTCCAGCACGGGCTTAAAACGGGTCAAGCAGTATTTACAAAATTGGAGTGGTGGACAAACACCCCAAGGATTGCTAATTGATCATCACCGCGATCGCTCTCCTATCTTAGAATATTTCCGGATCAATGCGGCTGTCCGCGAAGCCCTCAGACCGAGAGTAGACTTACCATCAGGTGGTTATGTCATCATCCAACCGACAGAAGCCTTAACCGTCATAGATGTTAACTCTGGTTCTTTTACTCGTTCCGCAACCGCTAGAGAAACAGTGCTGTGGACAAACTGTGAAGCTGCGGCGGAAATTGCTCGTCAGTTACGGTTGCGGAACATTGCTGGGGTGATTGTGGTTGATTTCATTGACATGGAATCTCGACGTGATCAAATGCAAGTTTTAGAACACTTTAACAAAGCTCTAAAAGCTGATAAAGCTCGTCCCCAAATTGCTCAACTGACTGAACTAGGTTTGGTTGAACTCACTCGTAAACGTCAAGGCCAAAACATTTATGAATTATTTGGCGAAACTTGTCCTACTTGCGGCGGTTTAGGACATACCGTCAGATTACCGGGAGAAACGGAAAACCGCTTACCCATTCCGGCTGCGGACATCCCAGAGCGGTTTGTACCGATGCCACAAAGGGAATCTCGGACACCTGCACCTACCCGCATTCCTGATATTGGTAGCGTAGCCCAAGCCACACCCCGCGATACCTATGATGGTTTTGGAGATGGTTTTGAAACTGAACCAGAATTTAGCTCTCTCCATTTGATCAATCATCCTAGTTACCAAGAACTAAATGATAAGCGCCGGACCCGGACTCGTCGGAGTCGTATTGGTGTGAATGGCGCTAATGATAAAGATGAATCCCGCTTACCTACCAATCCTTTAGCTTTTGTCAATGATGCAGATTTGGACTTAGAAGAACCTGAATTACCAATCCCAGAAATCGCTCCACCTACTATTAATAAATCCGGTTGGACAGAAAGGCCAGAACGGGCAAAAGTCAAACTAGAACCGATTAAGGTAGAACCACCAGAGATTATTAATGTGGAAATGTCAGCAAAGGAACAAGATACTTATGCTGAAATGGGAATTTCTCCTTTACTCAAGTTAGATCGGGAGGGAAAAAATCCAAGATCGGTGATTATTAATGTTGTTCAACCAGGACAATCACCTATTGAAGAAACTGAATTTATCCCCGAACCAATTGTAATGGAAAAGACAATTCCTGAAGTTGTCACCATTAAAATACCGCAACCAACTTTTGAGCTAGAAGAAGAATCATCTTTCCCACCATTAGCAATATTCCCAGAATTGACAATAGTTCCCCAAGTAAAAGCAACTGAAACTGAAGGAAAAACTGAAATAGAAGCTGAAATAGAAGCTGAAACTAATAATGGATCTACTCCTAATCGTCGTCGTCGTCGTCGTTCATCAGCCTTAGATCCAGATGTTTTCGGACTATGATTTTCATGATTTGTGTGATTTATGTGATTGATTGATTAATTAATTAATTAAGTAGGTAGGTAGAACGGCTTGAATAATTCAAAGTTTGTAGTGAGGAATAAATTCCAGATTTTTTACATTACTTAATCTACTTTGATTTATTTTCGTCTACTTACTTACTTACTTAAATCAATTACATAAATCATAGTTACGACTAATCATCTGAATCAAACAAATCACACAAATCACAGTTTAGACAATGGGAGAAATTAAACCTGCACTCTGGGATAATTCGAGTTGGTTAGAGTTTTCTAGCTACTCAAATATGCAGGGTGCAGTTGGGGGTGTGGACGAGGTAGGAAGAGGGGCTTTATTTGGTCCTGTGGTGGCAGCGGCAGTTATATTACCAGTAGAGGCTTTATCAATCCTGATGGTAGATAACATTAAGGATAGTAAAAAGTTGTCTAGCTCTCGCAGAACTAAACTAGCTGAAAAAATTAATACCCTGGCGTTAGACTGGAGAATTGGTTATGCTACAACTGCGGAAATAGATGAGTTGAATATTTTACAGGCAACTCTATTAGCTATGAAGCGGGCTGTTTTGAAGTTGAAGGTAAAGCCTGAACTGTGTTTGATTGATGGTAATCAGTTGGTGAAGAATTTGCCAATACCACAAGAAACAATTGTTAAGGGTGATGAACTATCGCTTAATATTGCCGCAGCTAGTATTATGGCTAAGGTTTGGCGTGATGATTTGGTGCAACGGTTAGCATTAAAATACCCTTTATATGATCTAGAACGGAATAAAGGTTACGGAAGTCCGCGTCATTTACTGGCACTTCAAAAATACGGACTCTCACCTTTACATCGGCGTTCTTTTCGTCCTTGCCAAATTCCATCTTAAAACTACTCAAAATTCAAAGTTGGTAATATGGCTTGGTCACTCTACCGCTATCAGGAATGTTATGATCAATCTCGTTATTTTGAGTTTGCGAGATTACCCAATGCCGATAATCTGCTAAGAGGTGATGTAACAATCTTTGTTTAATTGTCAGTAGCACACTTTTGAGTAATCCATTCCCTGTAGTTTCTAAAATTGATTTGGGTGTAAAGGAAAATGGTTGTGGTATGTCTACTAAAACTTCCAAATCAGCTTTCCCTTGCAAGTGAGTTTCACCATTGAGTTGAACTGGTGATAAATAGCCTTTTAAATTCAGCGCAAACCTTTCGTTAATATACTCAAAACCCAGTATTTCACAACCGAGCGATCGCAAATAAATTGTACCGCTGGCATCTGCCCAAACTCGCATATCTACGGTTGGCTGAATACTCAGTGACATAAAAGACAGAGGACGCATTTTTAACCGAAAAACTTCGTCAGAAAGTTGTTGAATTCTTGTATTATCAGCTAAGGCATTGACCAAACGTTGAGGTTGACGCAAGTAGTGTTGAATAGGAATAGATTGCTTAGGAACGGAAATTTCCACCGATTGAGAGGCAATAAACTTAGTAACCATGAGCAAATTAAACCATTTGTTTTTTTTATTGTAATATTTTTTAACAATTTAAATTGCTAAAAAATCAAACTTTCATTTCATTATTAATTAAATTCGCCAAATTTAAAAGCATGAATCTGAAAATCGCTCATTTAGGTCCACAGGGAACTTATACCGAACAAGCAGCTTTTTTTTATCTCAACTGGTTAAAAACCCATCAGGGCATTATCGCTAATTTATATCCTTATCCTAGCATAGCTCAATCACTACAAGCTATAGCAGATAAAAAAGCAGAAATAGCTGTTGTCCCTGTGGAAAATTCTATTGAAGGTAGTGTCAACATGACACTGGATAGCTTATGGCAATTGGATAATTTAAAAATTCAGTTGGCGTTAGTTTTACCAATTCAACATACATTAATTTCCTATGCAACTAACTTAGATACTATTAAAACTGTCTATTCTCATCCCCAAGCGTTAGCTCAATGTCAAGGATGGTTGTCACGTTTTTTACCAAATGTCAATTTAATTCCTAGTAATTCTACTACTGAAGCACTACAGAGATTAGAACAGGAAGTAACTACAGCGGCAATTTCTTCTAGTCGAGCGGCGCAATTGTATAATTTACCTATTTTAGCTAAGAGTATTAATGATTACCCAGAAAACTGCACTCAGTTTTGGGTGGTTAGCACGGAGGAAAATCATCCCATTGATTGTACTCATACATCCTTAGCATTCAGTGTACCAGCTAATATACCGGGCGCATTAATGAAAGCATTGGCGGTATTTGCTCGTTTGGGTATTAATCTCAGTCGGATTGAATCGCGTCCTACAAAACGCTCTTTGGGCGAATATTTATTTTATTTGGATATTGAAGCAGATGTGAATGCACAGATGATGAAATCTGCTTTAAGAGAGTTACAAAATTATACAGAAATCTTGAAAATCTTTGGTAGTTATAGCGTGTTACCCATTAGTTTATAATTGGTGATTGGTGATTGGTGATTGGTGATTGGTGATTGGTGAAAACTATTCTTCTTTTTTCTTCTTTTTTCTTCTTTTTTCTTCTTTTTTCTTCCTTCTTCTTCATCCTGACTCCTGACTCCTGACTCCTGACTCCTGACTCCTGTAATAGAATCTTCTGCAAATATCCATTACATTACTTTTTAAAATGTCAAGTTTTCAGACTTCTACCTTAATGCAATTATCTGTATCGCCAAAACTTTGTCAACCTTTAAAGATTGTCGCCTTGGGAGATAGCTTAGTATATGGATACGGTGATCCAGAAAAAGGTGGTTGGGTGGAACAACTGCGACGGTGGTGGATGCTACCGGATAGTGTGGGTCATGTGCTTTATAATTTGGGAGTAAGGGGCAATCGCACACAGCAAATTGCCCAACGCTTAGAAGTGGAATTTCGCCACCGGGGAGAAATCCGCAATCGTGTACCAGACTTGATTATTTTATCTGTCGGTGTCAACGATACACCTCGATTAAGAAGTCCCAAGGGCAGAAACTACACAGATTTTAGTCAGTTTGAATCAGAAATCGCCACATTACTAGATCAAGCAAAACAACTTTGTCCTGTGGTGTTTGTGGGGATGGTTCCCGTAGACGAAACAAAAATGCCTTTTCTGGATTGTTTATTCTACAATCACGCTGACCAATACCGCTACAAAGAAGCAACACGGCAAGCTTGTGAACAAAGACAAATTCCCTATTTAGATATTTTTGATCAATGGATGCAACGTAGTCAAGGATGGAGAAGTGAACGGATTACCAATGACGGACTGCACCCGAATACACTGGGTTATCAGGACTTACTAGAATCTGTACTTAACTGGAAAGAATTATCGGAATATCATTGTCAAGCTGATTATGGGGCAGAATTGCAACAAGAATTTAGATGAAAATAGGGATTTTATTTATTAACTTACCTTTGGGGGTTAAAGTCCCCTGCTTCTACAAGCAGCGGGTTTTGCGTCGGGGTAAAATCCCCGTTGCAAAACGTAATTCTAAATTCTAAATTCTAAATTCTGCATTCTTTTAATTACCCTTAATTTGACACCAATGAGCATTGCTAAACCCCTACAGTTTAATGCTGTTTACCTACTTAACTTGAGTTGATACCGTTAAAACCTGTGGTGGTGAAGCATCTGGTGGATACAGAAAGTCAACTTGGACTAAAGATGTATTTCCTGGTTTTATATTCAACGATACCAAAGGTTCTCCCGTTTCACCACGCTTTTGAATTAAATGCACAAATTTATTTTGCCATTTTCCCTGGTCTTGATAACGTAAGCGCACAGTCCCTCGGAAGAAGATTTGACGCGCTGGTAGCTTAAAAAAGCGAAGTCCAGGTTTACTTAATTGATTTTCTTTGAGGGGAGTTTGGACTGCAACACTTACGGTTTGTTGATTTTGAGTATTGTTGTATAAAGGTAACTTGAGACTATATTGAATCCCATAATTACCATGAGCGTAATAAGCAGTATCAGGATAGCGCACTAACATGGGTGCGGTTTGAATTTGATTTGTTCCTAATGTTCCCCCATGTAAGGTACTCAAACCGTAGGAAAACGCTGCACCCGGTTGAGGAATAGTTAAATACTTGCTTTTTGGTGTATCTACTATATCGGCTAACCATCGAGAACCCTTAGATACTCCCGCTACACGTCCGTAAATTGTCGGTTTGTTGTTTCCTGTGATAGGAGTGGGGACTTTATCTCTAGGGGTGGATAATTCACCATTATCTAATAAATTTTGCCATTCTGCTAAATTAGGCGATCGCTCACTACCGTCAGTATTTGTCCGGGCAAACATCGCCAAACTTGCGGCGTAAACATTACCATTACTTCGCAGTCGCAGATATGTAGAACGACCATTTAAAGGGGGTGTTAGTCCTTGGACGGGAATTGGTAAATTTAATAACATCTGACTTGTCCCTGGGGGAATGACAATTTGGGAGGGAAAAATATCTTGTCTTTTTCCTCTCAAAATATCAGACATGACTCGACTCCCTGGACCTGCAAAAACTGTTCCTAAATCATTAGGGATTAAAGATGGTAATTCCTTAAATGGGGCATCTGGTTGACTTAAATAACTCGCACCTTGCCATATATTTACTGTCACCGGTTGAGAACCAGGATTATGTAAGATGATGCCCAAATACAAAGAACGTAAATTTTCCGGTGGGTCAGCTTTAGCAATATGATGGGCAAAAATATCAAACTGTCCACGCAAGGGAAAATCTAAATGGGCTGATGTGACTTTTTTTCCCGTTGCGGGAAAGGTAGAAAGTAAAATTCCTTCTTTTAATACCAGTTCTGGACTATTGCTATTAAATACCGGCACTGAATCCAATTTTCCCGGTAAAGGACGGACTGATTGTATTTGTAATATTTCTTCTGGTGGTGGTGTGGCAGGAACAGCTTGAGCAAGAGTTAAAGCTAGTAATAGTGGCAACATAATAATACTGAGTAATTTTTTTTTAACAGACGGGAATTTTTCTAAAGAAGTGCCAAGTTATTCATGATCAAAACGAAATCGGCAATTATCTTGAGCGAATTTTCTGGATTTAAAATTGGGACATGAACAAAAATACACTTAACTGACAGTTGAGACCGGTGTAAATAGTCTAAAACTGAATAATAAAGTCCCTCGCAGACAAACTTACCACAGTCGTAGCTAATCTCAACTGCGGCTGTTCCGACTAATAATTTTTCTAAATCCACGCTGGTTTGGAAAATATTTTCGGGGGAATTTCTAGACTCTTGAGGTAAGATGTCGGCAGAATTTGTAGACTCTACAGGCAAGGTGCTTGTGCTACTGGCAAGGACTTCTACGCTTAATTGGGAACGACTTGCAGCCATACCACAACAGATAATATAGTCAGGTTGGAGTTCATTAATTTTGGCAATGACGAGAGAACTTGCCAGTTGCACATCGACAGGGAGACGGTGCAAAAATTCTAAATCATGGGAGAGTGAAGCCATTTTGGCTAGTCCGAGTAACAAGTCATCGGATGAATTTGACTCTTGTTGGCTTAACCAAATGTCAAAAGAAGTTAATAGTATTTTTTTTTGCATTATAAATAATAATTAGAATTAGAATAATTAAAAGCCCTGCCTCATAAATTTACAAGGAGCAGCTAAATGGCAGTGATTGCAGTTGTTGATTACGATATGGGAAATTTGCACTCTGTTTGCAAAGGATTAGAAAAAGCTGGTGCGACCCCTCTCGTTACTTATTGTTCTCAAGAGTTGGCAAAAGCAGATGCTATAGTTTTACCAGGAGTGGGAGCATTTGATCCAGCGGTACAACATTTGCGATCGCGTGGTTTGGAACAACCGATTAAAGATGCGATCGCTTCTGGTAAACCGTTCTTGGGTATTTGTTTAGGATTACAAATTTTGTTTGAATCCAGCGCCGAAGGAACGTTACCAGGACTAGGAATTGTCCCCGGAAAAGTCCGCCGTTTTCGTTCTCAACCGGGGATGACAATTCCCCACATGGGTTGGAATCAACTCCAACTTAACCAACCAAAAAGTCTTTTATGGGAACATTTACCTATCGATCCTTGGGTTTATTTTGTGCATTCTTATTATGTTGAACCCACAAATCCCCAAGTTCGCGCGGCAACTGTGACTCATGGTGATCAAAGTTTTACAGCAGCGATCGCTCATGAAAATCTCATGGCTGTCCAATTCCATCCTGAAAAATCATCAAATGTCGGATTGCAAATTCTATCTAATTTTGTGGCTCAAGTCCGTGAAAAAGTTTTTGCTTAACAAAAGTTTGTAATATTTTCAGGTGTTTATTTGCTCAAAGTTGAAGATTTAATGATCAATTAAGTAATGAGTCTAAGAATTTACGGGAATCGTCTGCTTAAAACTTTACCAGGTGAACATACCAGACCTACCAGTGCGCGAGTCCGGGAAGCATTGTTTAATATTTGGCAGGGAACAATCGTTGGTTGTCGCTGGTTAGATTTGTGCGCCGGTAGTGGTTCTATGGGCGCGGAGGCTTTATGCAGGGAAGCCAGCGTCGTTATCGGCATTGAAGAATCTAGTCAATCCTGTGCCATTATCCAAGAAAATTGGCAACAGGTAGCCAAACCAGACCAAAAATTTCAGCTATTACGGGGAGATGTCACCCAACAGTTAAAAAAATTATCAGGTCAAAAATTTGACAGAATATATTTTGACCCACCTTATACTAGTGGATTATATGAACCAGTATTACAAGCGATCGCTCAATATCAGCTTTTAGATTGCCAAGGAGAAATAGCCGTCGAACATCGTTACAGAAATTGGCAACCAGCAAACATTGACAACTGGGAAATCTGCCGTCAAAAAAGCTATGGCAAAACAGCTTTGACATTTTATCAAGAACAGGGAACAGGGAACAGGGATCAGGGAACAGGGAATAGGGAATAGGGAATAGGGAATAGGGAATAGGGAATAGGGAATAGGGAATATACGGAGAATTTTCTTCTTTCTTCTTTCTTCTTCCTTCACTCCTGACTCCTGACTCCTGACTCCTGACTCCTGACTCCTGACTCCTGACTCCTCACTCCTGACTCCTCACTCCCAACTCATCAATTAATATCAGCCGCCCAATTCGGTAGGACGTTTGTATTGTCTATAAGCAGCGTAGAATAATCCGCTTAAAGTTACAAAAACTAAACCAAGCACAATACCTGATAGTAGGGGTTCAACCACTGTAAAGCTCCTTGTTGTAATTATGGAAAGATTCGTGTCCTGTTTTTGATTTTACCAAATTTGGCAATAATCCCCCATCCCATAACAGTTTTAAATCTAAATACTAGATAAAAATTATCATTTGTACTTGCGAACACCATCAAGAAATTTTAAGCTATGTGTAGGAAATGAAAACTTGCACATTGTCAAAGCAACCCTTTTGGATAACCAGCTCATCAAACCTGAAACCCTAATTCAACAGTTCGTTATGTTCACCGTAGCGATGCTGATAGCCCTCCCATTAATCCTGTTTGGGATTGAGATAGTAAAAGCCTCTGATCCTTATGTTAAAAGTGTTCTATCCCTCCAGGGAAACCCAGTCCAGGGAAAAGCTATTTTCCAAATCAACTGTGCTGGTTGTCATGGTTTAGAAGGAAATGGACTAGTTGGTCCGAGTTTACATGAAATCTCCAAATATAAATCCCGCTATGGACTAATTCATCAAGTAACTAGCGGTGAAACTCCGCCTATGCCTAAATTCCAGCCCAGTATTCAAGAAATGGCAGACCTTTTAAGCTATCTAGAAAGTCTATGAACTTTTGTCAGACAAAATTAAATTCACTCGTTAAAAGAGGCAATAGGGAACAGGGAACAGAAAAATTCAAAGGTATGTAACGATATGTAAAGTTGTCTTAATACGAGATGCTGGTTGAGGGTAAAACGCAAAGATTGTAAAGTTTTATTGCAGGATTCAACAATTGTGGATTTGTATTAACTGATAATCAATAAGAAGTATACATGATATGATATGACGGCGTTACATAATAGCTATATAAATTATGTTTCGCGTCAAGGCGTAAAGACGAAAACTTTAAGACTCTTTGTGTAATAATTCTGATACACACTATTTAATGGGCTATAGGGTTTGTGACTTTGACAAAAATTACCCCTGGACAACCACTGACTGATACGCAAAGAAATGGCTTACAGTTAGTATCCCTGTGGGGTGGGGGTAAACGTGATGTGGTTTTAGCTATTGATATCACGGAAAGTGTAGGTTTAAATGATCAAGGTCGGATTCATTTACGTCAAATAGTTGAAGACAGTCTCAAACCTGGAGATTCTGTTTATGTTGTTCCCTTTGCTCAAAATTTGGTTTTTGATGCCGTTATCTCTGTTGAAAATCCATTAGGAACACCCATATATTTTAGAGATAAAAATTCGGAAAATATTAATAAAGTATTAGCGAAAATTCCTTTTAATTCCGACCCTAACCGCTATGGAACAGATATTCAAAGAGCAGAGTTAATAGTATATCAAGGTATTGCCCAGATTAATCAAAATCGAGTTTCCAAAAATCAACTAATTAAGCCGCAATCGGTTGTTTGGATTACTGATGCACCGTTATCTACTAAACCAGGAATTACTTCCCAAGTTTGGATAGAAACTCCTGCTAATAGTCCTTTTAGAATTGCGACATCACCGGAAAGTCAAGAAAGACAGAATTGGATTAAGGCTTTATCATTCAAAGAGCGATCGCTCATCATTAAAAACCAAGATAATAAAGATTATACATTATCTGTAGTAGACATTAATCCTACAGTTCAAGAAGTTTGCACACCAGTACCAGGAGGACAAGAAACTTGTTTAGTTAATCCTTATTTATTCAAACAGCTATGGCTACCAAGTTTAATTTTATTATTCATACTTGCATCAATGGTAGGGGGTATATTAAAATATGCTAAATTGCAAAAAAAATGGGAGGTACGAATTAAGTTAGAAGATGATGGAGAAGATGAAGAACGAATATGTAGATTACCAAATAATAAAAAAATTGCTATTGGTGAATATGATCCTAGCTGTATACATTCTATTGACTTTAGAGGTGGAGAATTACAAGCATATTTAGAACGGAAAGGAGAAAAACTTTATTTAGTTCCCACAGAAGATACAAAAATTGAACTTAACAATAAAAAAGTTACATCACGAACTCTCATATCAACTTCTAAATTTACCCTAAATTGCCCAGATTCACGCCAGAGAGAATACGAAATATCTATCAAAATCAAGAAATAGTTTATAGGGAAAAACATCATGACTCAAGCATCTGCAAAGGAAAACCAAACTAGAGGAATTAATCGGACAATTTGTATCGGTTTAGGGGGAACTGGTAGAGATGTATTAATGCGAATTAGAAGGTTAATTGTTGACCGTTATGGAGACCTAAATAACTTACCAATTGTCAGTTTTGTTCACATTGACACAGATAAAGCAGCCACCCAAGTTACAGGGATTAGAACAGGGAGTACCTATCATGGTGTGGATTTAAGTTTTAAAGAAGCTGAAAAAGTCGGCGCTACCATGTCATCAAGAGATGTCACCATGTTTGTAGAAGGACTAGAACGGCGTTCGGAATATAGTAATTACGGACCTTATGACCATATTGGAAGATGGTTTCCTCCTGGGTTATTGCAAGATGTTGGAGCAATTGAAGACGGAGCAAAATGTATAAGACCTGTAGGAAGACTAGCCTTTTTTCACAACTACCAAAAAATTAAAACATCAATTGTAACAGCAGAAAACCGAACGAGAGGACACGAATCTTTTTTGCTGAAATCGGGGTTAAGAATTGAACCAGGGTTAAATATTTTTGTTGTTGGTTCTCTCTGTGGTGGTACAGGAAGTGGGATGTTTTTAGATGTTGCTTATAGCCTTAGAGATATCTATAGAGATGAAACTGCTAAAATTTTTGCCTATTTAGTGATTAGTCCTGATTTATATGGCAATACCAACAAAATGATTACAAATACTTATGCGGCTCTGAAAGAATTAAATTATTACAGCACTCCCGGTACAACTTTTGAAGCAGTTTATGATCTTGAAAATTCGGTAATTGTACAAAATAAAAAAGAGCCATTTGACTATGCTTATTTAATTTCTAATAAAACGCTAGGAGAATATCAGATTCTGACACAAGGTAAACTATGTAATGTGATTGCTCATAAGATTGCTCTTGATTTTTCAGGTGAATTAGCACCTGTAATGAAAAGCAACAGGGATAATTTTAAAGAAAAAATGATTGAATCAGATAAACATCCTCGTCGTAACACCCAAAGATACTTAACATTTGGACTGTCAGCAATTTATTTTCCTCGTGATACTATTATTGAAATTGCTTTAACAAAGGTAGGTTTAGAGTTAGTCAGGTTTTGGTTAAATGGTAAAGGTCAAAGTCCAGATCCTATTAACTTACTTGAGCAATTTTTGATTCAACATAATTGGCATAATGACTTAGGCAAACGAGATGGTTTAACTAATAAATTAGCAGAGTCTGTAGAAGAATCTAATAAGACCTTTAGTAATAGTCTCAAAAATTGGCAAAATAAATTATCCCGGTTAATTACTGAATGTAGAAACAAGGATGACCGCACTAATATCCGTCAGCAACTAGCAACAGAGTTTTATAAGCAATTTCGCACAGTGCAACCAGGAGAAACAGAAAGTAGTCGCGGTTATTGGTTGACGAAATTAATGCAAGCTACTCCCAAAATTACCAAAGAACTTAATGGGAATATTGATGATTATGTGATGCAATTACTCACACCAGTAGATCCTAATTTCTCCATTAAAAATACACACAATTGGTTAGATTCTCTTCGACACGAATTACATAAATATCAACGAGATTTACAAGAATCAATTACTGATTTTGGAGGAATGAAGCGCTTAGAAGATGTAGAAAGAAAATGGGATAATGCAGAACAAACAATTGAAGATATGGAAAATAAAATAGGTATTCCCTTTGTTGATTTCAAAAATATTCCATTTCAGGAGGAGTGCAAAAAAGTAATGCAAGAAGTTTACAAAATTATCAAGCATAATTTTGAATTAACTGTATTGCAAGAAACTTTGAAAATGGTCAATCAATTACAAAAGCAAGTTCAAGAAAAAGAAAAGCAAATTGCAGCTTTTAGTAGTTTAGTAGAGGACTTAGAAAGTGCTTATGAAAAAGAGGAACGAGAATTAAAACAATTGAATTTCGATGAAATGAGTGGAGAGGCAATTTTTGATACTGAAGATATAGAACTCTGCTATCAAACAATGATTCCAGAAAATGATAGTCGTCCTCAATTAATATTAGCAAGTTCAGCACTTACCGAAGAAAATGGTAGAGGAGCATCTTTAGCTTTTTTCCTGAATATAGAACGTACTACTCAATCTCAGATAAAACAAGAAATTGATCTGAAAATTGATAGTTTATTTGCTTTTCGAGGTAGCAATATTGTTACTTCTGTGATTAAACGCTTCATGCAAAAATACTCCTTAGCTGCGCGTTCAACTCGTTTAGCACAAATTATGCAAGAAGCTCAACCACTTTTGCGTTTAAATTTGAATGATCCTTATTTTCGAGATGAGACTGGTAAAAGTAGTAAATTAGTAGGTTATAAGAATACAGATGAATTAGAAGTCAAACAGTTTAAAAGTTTGCTAACACAGGACTTATCTGTTCAACAAAGTCAATTAAAAGAAGTTCAAGCAGATGATGAGATATTAATTGTTAATGAATATGCTGCGTTTCCTTTGAGATTAATTAGTAGTCTGGAAAGAATGAGAAATCCATATTTACGAGAACAAAATTCTGGTAAATCTTTTTTGCATAATGATTATCGTATATCCTTTCCTGATATTATGCCACCTAATGCTGGAAAAATGGAAGAAGTGGAAAATATTTTTTATCCTTGTTTAGCATTAGAACTGTTAGCAGAAAATCATGCTACTCAAGAATTAGAGTTTCAATATTATGACCATTTTCAGAATAGTTATGATACTGTTTCCTTGAGTGGAATTTGGATAGAATCTTTGGAATATCTAGCTAGTAACCCCAATATGACTGAAGCATTAAAGCAAATTTTGGATAATACAATTTTAGAAATGGAAAATAATCCAACATTATGGGAAAATGAATATTTACCCAAATTGCGTCAATTTCCTGATAAGCTGACCAGAATTTCCGAAGATAGTCCTAATTCTCTCTATAAGACAAGAGTATATACAGATACAAGGAATACTACCGATAATACAAGGGAGGGGGCTATAAATCGTTTTTTGAAGAAAATGGAAGCAAAATTTATAAACACAAAGTCAATTTTACCAAGAAACAATACAGGAACTCAAAAATCTATTGTGGGGGAAATAGTTGCTAATTCTTCTGATAATCGTTCAAGACGACGACAAGAATTAGAGCAGCTTAAACAAGATTTAGATGAGGGTTTTATGACTCCAGAAGAATACGAGCGAGAAAAACAAAAAATCTTTCTGCAATATCCATTATAGTTTTTCATGGGTAGTTCATATCTACCCAATTCTCGCAAACTTCTTGCACTACCAAAGGTCATTTTTATGCCACTATTACTACTTTACTTAGTTTTCATCATCCTATCTATAGTTACTATAGTTACTATTCTTCTTCGCAGATCTCTTTATCGCTATTTAATACTTTTGACTAATAAAGTCCAAAGATTAATCAAAACAGGATCAGCGGAAGGACAACCGAAAATTATCCAAACATTAGAAGCTAGATTTGAACAAGCTAGTAAACAATTAGAACAGGTAAATACAGGAGCATTAATAGACCAGATTTATAGTCAGGAAACAATCAAGGGATTTACCTGTGAACAAATAGATTATTTATGTCGAATTCTGCCAAATTTACTGTTAGCTTTTGGGTTACTGGGAACTTTTTTAGGTATCACTATTAATTTATCTACCCTTAGTCAAACGATTAATCAAACTAATGCTAGTGATGTTAGTAATTTAGTTACTGAATTAAAGAAACCATTACAAGGAATGAGTATTGCATTTAGTACGAGTTTGATAGGAATTTGCTTGAGTTCTATATTAACAATATCCAATGGTATCTGGAATACTAGTTTTGCAAAATATCAATTAATTAGTTCTTTAGAAGATTATCTAGATAATGTATATTTTCCTGAAGTGCAGGGTGATACCCGTCTTGATAAAATAGTTAATAAAATGGTATCCCAGCAAGATGAATTTTTAACAAATTTTGGGGAAACAGTGCGAAAAGCTGTAGAACAATCTATGGGAAAAGTCGCAAAACAAATTGCTGACGGGAATAAAGAAACTACAGATTTAGCTAGACAGGTTTATGAAAAATTTACAGACGCTGCTGGAACTATATCTCGTGCTGCTAATGAGTTTCAAAATTCTATGTCAGACTTAAATGCAACCTCTCAAATCTTTAAACAGTCTGCTGAAACTTTTAATCAAAGTGAGTTTCCTCTCAAATTATCATTAGCTACTGTAGATTTGGGTAATACACAGCAGAAATTTTCTGAGTCAGCTACAAGTTTAGCAGCAACAACGGAATTGATTATAAATGCCTTAATTGAAATAGAAAATTCTAGTCAGAGTTTAATTAATTTAGGAGAAGAAATAAAATCTATGAACCAAACTTCAATTCAGGTACTAGAATTACATCAAAATAACCAAAATCTTCTTAGTGAAATTATCCCCCAACTTCATGCAGGAGCTAATATTTACGAAAAAGCAACTAGTAAATTAGATGATTTAGATCAAAGAGTGGGAGATAAATTCAATAATTTTGATCAATTAATCACAGCTATGAGTCAGTTATTAGAAAATGTGAAAACATATACAACGGAATTAATTAGCACGGTTTCAACGGAAACTGAAAATTCTAGTCAGAGCTTAATTAGTTTAGCTGAAGAGATAAAAGCTATGAACCAAACTTCAATTCAAGTATTAGATTCACATCAAAATAACCAAAATCTTCTCACTGAAATTATTCCCGGACTTCAGCAAGGAGCTAATAGTTATGAAAAAGCAGTTAATAAACTGGATGATTTAGATCAAAGAGTGCGCGATAAAGTTAATAGTTTTGATAAATTAATCACAACTATTGAGCAGTTATTAAAAACTGTGAAAACATATACAAATGATGTGAATACTGCTACTAGTATAGCATCTAATCAAATAGATGCTAATAATCAAAAACTGATGAAATTATTAGAGAATAATAATTCTCAACTAATTGCTGAATATCAAAATGTGAGTAATACCATTATTCAAGGAATTGACAGACAAACTAATATCAACAAGAAGGGTTTTGATGCTAATATTAAAGGTTTGGAGCTATTAATCAAGAATCTTGAGAAATATCAACAAAAACTTGATGACACAAATAACGATACATGAGGTGCGTTACGCTGGCGCTAACACACCCTACTGTTTAAATTGACTAACAAATTTACAAAAATAAAACATTGCAATTATGGCTCGTCGTTCACGCTACACAGAATATAATGAAGATCTAAACGTTTGGCCAGCATTTACTGATTTAATGTCTAATGCGTTTATGATATTGGTTTTATTTTTGTTTTTAACTATTATCATATCACAAATCAATAAATCACAGATTAGTAAAAATATCAATCAAAGTGTTCAAAATTCAGAACAGTTAGCTTTAAAAATCAAACAATTACAGCAGCAAGTAAAATATTTACAAATACAACTACAACTACAGTCTGAAAAACAATCAACAGATACACCTCCAATCATAGTTATAAAAGATCAAGGAGATTATAGATTTGCTTCCGGTAGTGCGGAAATTCCTGCGAAAATGTCAACTTATATATTTAACCAAATAGTACCGGAAATAGAAGCTAGAACTAAACAATATGGGATTAATGTAGTAGAAATAATCGGACATACAGACGGACAAGCTAATAGTAAAGTAACAAGTAATTTAGATGTAAATTTAGAAAATGTAGCTAGTGGTAACTTACAAGTAGGAAAACTACAAGCTGGTTCTAATGCTGATTTAGGATTAATGCGGGCTTTGTCAGTTGTGAAGGTGCTGGGTGATATCCAGAAAAAACAAGGTAAACTATCTGGACTATCATTTCGTGCTTATTCTGCGGCACAATTAATATTACCAAATGGAAAATTTGCAGGGATAGCGCGGAAAGAGGATGTCACTCGACGACGAATTGAAATCCGTTTTACACGGTTGGGAGAAGTGCGAGAAGTTAGATAAAAAATCATACTTCATCTATCAAAATTTTGCCTTCCCCCTTCTATCAAAAATCTATCACCTTCCCAGATTCGAGACTATTCCTAATTTGATCTAATTCTTCCGTCTGAACTCCTGAACTCCTAACTGAGAACCTTATGTCAAATGTAGCAAAAAGCAAATCCCACCGCCGACTAAAACGCCAACTACTTATCGTCATGCTGGTGATTTTTGCTTGGAGTGTGGCTATGGGCTGGATATTAGGATTCGCTACCAGCGCTCGCGGTGCAAATCCTGTAGACTCAATTGGGACTGTTGATGTCGTACCAACACAATACCAACCAGGACAAGAACTGTATTTAGAAAACTGCTCATCTTGTCATATCGCATTACCACCGGCTGTATTTCCTAGTTAAACTTGGAAAAACCTTTTACAAGACTCCCAGCACTATAGCGTACAAATTAAGCCTTTAGGCAAACTTGAACATCTTTTAGTATCAAAATATCTTTACACCTTTTCCCGTGTGCAACTACAGGAAGAAACAACACCCTATCGTCTCAAGGACTCTCGTTATTTTAAGGCTTTGCATCCTGGTGTCAAATTACCCACTCCTATAAATATGGGTAGTTGTGTGAGTTGTCATTTTAATGCTGATAAGTACGACTTCCGCAGCCTTAGTCCAGAATGGAAGTAGGGGTAGGAGTTTAGGAAGAAGAATTTTCTCAATGACGAATGACCACTGACCAATTACCAATTACCAATGACATTCAAAGTCTATAATTATATAGCTAAAGCTTAAATCTCCATTTCCCTTGATTTAATTCTATAAACTGCCATGCTAAAACTTTTGTTGGGCGATCCCAACGCTCGTAAACTTAAAAAATACCAACCTTACATTACAGAAATTAACCTCTTAGAGGAAGATATTAAGCCGCTGTCTGATGAACAGTTAAAAGCGAAAACCGTCGAGTTTAAACAACGGTTGGCCAATGGCGACACCCTAGATGATATCTTGCCGGAAGCCTTTGCTGTGGTTAGGGAATCAGGACGGCGTGTCTTAGGATTGCGACACTTTGATGTGCAACTTCAGGGTGGGATAATTCTGCATACTGGGCAAATTGCCGAAATGAAAACTGGTGAGGGGAAAACTTTAGTAGCTACCCTACCAAGTTATTTAAATGCCCTGACTGGTAAAGGTGTCCATGTGATTACCGTCAATGATTACCTGGCGCGTCGGGACGCGGAATGGATGGGTCAGGTACACCGGTTCTTAGGGTTAAGTGTGGGGCTAATTCAGTCCACTATGACCCCCAGTGAACGCCAAAAAAACTATGAGTGTGATATTACCTATGTCACCAACAGCGAAATAGGCTTTGATTATCTCCGGGATAATATGGCTACTTCAATGGCTGAGGTGGTACAACGTCCGTTTAATTTCTGTGTAATTGACGAGGTAGACTCGATTTTAGTGGATGAAGCCCGGACTCCATTAATTATTTCTGGTCAGGTGGAAAGACCAACGGAAAAATACTTACAAGCGGCAGAAATTGCTTTTAGTCTCAAAAAAGATGAGCATTACGAAGTTAATGAAAAGGATCGTAACGTTCTCTTGACAGATGAGGGTTTTGCAGAATCGGAAAATCAGTTGGGTGTGACAGATTTGTTTGACCCAGAAGACCCTTGGGCGCATTTTATGTTTAATGCGATTAAGGCTAAGGAATTATTTCTCAAAGATGTGAATTATATTGTCCGCAATGACGAAATTGTGATTGTAGATGAATTTACAGGTCGGGTACTGCCGGGACGGCGTTGGAGTGATGGTTTACACCAAGCTATTGAAGCCAAGGAACACGTAGAAATTCAGCCAGAAACCCAAACTTTGGCGACAATTACCTATCAAAATCTGTTTTTGCTCTATCCCAAGTTGGGGGGAATGACGGGAACGGCAAAAACTGAGGAAGTGGAATTTGAAAAGATATACAAACGGGAAGTGACGATTATTCCCACCAATCGGATTAGAAGACGGGAAGACCTGTCTGATATGGTGTTTAAGACTGAACCAGGGAAGTGGGGAGCGATCGCTAAAGAATGTGCCGAAATGCACGAAAATGGTAGACCTGTGTTAGTGGGGACAACCAGCGTCGAAAAGTCCGAACTTCTCAGCCGACTCCTCAAGGAAATGGAAATTCCCCACGAGTTACTTAACGCTAGACCAGAAAACGTGGAACGAGAAGCGGAAATTATTGCCCAAGCTGGACGCAGTGGGGCTGTAACTATCGCTACCAACATGGCAGGACGGGGTACAGACATTATCCTGGGTGGTAACTCTGAGTATATGGCGCGGTTGAAACTGCGGGAATACTTTATGCCTCGCATTGTTAGCCCTGAAGATGATGAATTTGGCGTACAAAGGGCTTCGGGTCTACCTATGGGTGGTAGCGGTGGTGGACAAGGCTTTGTTCCTGGTAAAAAGGTGAAAACTTGGCGGGCTTCTCCAGAAATTTTCCCCACCCAATTAAGAAAAGAAACAGAACAGCTTTTAAAAGCGGCTGTAGAGGTGGCTGTGAAGGCTTATGGTGAGCGCAGTTTACCGGAATTGGAAGCAGAAGAGAAGGTAGCTGTGGCGGCGGAAAAAGCCCCGACAGATGACCTGGTAATTCAGAAATTGCGGGAAGCTTACCAGCAGATTAAGCATGAGTATGAAGAATTTACTGTCCGCGAACATGATGACGTTGTCAACAGAGGTGGTTTGCACGTAATTGGAACGGAACGTCATGAGTCACGACGAATTGATAACCAGTTACGCGGACGAGCGGGAAGACAAGGCGACCCTGGAACGACAAGATTTTTCCTCAGTTTAGAGGATAACCTATTGCGGATCTTTGGGGGCGATCGCGTTGCCGGCTTGATGAATGCTTTCCAAGTGGAAGAAGATATGCCGATAGAATCAGGTATGTTAACTCGCAGCTTAGAAGGCGCACAGAAAAAGGTGGAAACCTATTACTACGACATCCGCAAACAGGTGTTTGAGTATGACGAGGTAATGAATAACCAAAGGCGGGCTATCTATGCGGAACGTCGCCGGGTGTTGGAAGGTCAGGATTTGAAGGAACAGGTGATAAAATACGCAGAAAAAACGATGGACGACATCGTTGATTATTACATCAACCCTGATTTACCTTCGGAAGAATGGGAGTTAGAAAAGTTAGTAGATAAGGTGAAGGAGTTTGTTTACCTGTTGGCTGATATGCAGTCTGGACAGTTGGAGGATATGGGGATGATGGAAATTAAAGCTTTTCTCCATGAACAAGCGCGGATTGCCTATGATATGAAGGAAGCGCAAATTGACCAAATTCAACCGGGTTTAATGCGCCAAGCAGAACGGTTCTTTATTCTCCAACGCATAGATACTTTGTGGCGGGAGCATCTGCAACAAATGGATGCTTTGCGTGAGTCTGTTGGTTTGCGTGGTTATGGGCAAAAAGACCCGCTCATTGAGTATAAGAGTGAGGGTTATGAGTTGTTCTTGGATATGATGGTGAATATCCGCCGTGATGTGGTTTATTCTCTGTTTATGTTCCAGCCTCAAGCGCAACAAACTGCTGAGATGGTTTAAGGGTTTTTTTCTCGCAACAGACGCACAAGGCACGGAGGGTGTTTTCTGCGTCTTTGTTTTATTTTTGTTTCGCGCAAAGTCGCTAAGGAGCAAAGGCGCAAAGGAAGAGGAGGAAGAAGAGTTATTCGGCGAACATTTCAGCTAGGATATCCAGAACTGTTTTTTGTTCTTCTGTAGTAATTTGACCCAGAAGTTTGACTAATCGAGTTTTATCTATTGTGCGAATTTGGTCTAGGACAATTTGTCCATTTTGTCCTTGAAATTGACAGGTTACTCTTGTGGGGTATGGTTGCCCTTTTAAGGATGCTGTATGCTCCAATTTCTTGTAAACTAATGAAAAAGGATTAGGTCAATTTTCTATGCTGAAGTCTTTTGAAATACGCAACTTCAGAATCTTTGATCAAATAGAGGTTAAAAAATTAAGTAATATTAACCTTATTGTCGGTATGAATAATGCTGGTAAGAGTACATTTCTCGAAGCAGTAGAACTCTATGCCAGTAATGCTTCCCCTATGACTATACTTGAGCTTGTAGAATCAAGGCAAGGATCTTGGATTAGTGAAGCACAACAGCATCCTCCAAATTTTCTTAGTAATCCCATACGTCATCTATTTTTTAGTCATAAATTACCCGATATAGGAGAACAAGGTATCATTATTGGAGAAATTTCTTCAACCTCAAAAATTCACATCGGCATTGCTGTATATCAGATTAAATCTGATGATGAAGGGACAATGAAAAGAATTCGCATTTCTGGTGAGCAACTATATGAAGACTTATCAAATATTGAAGTTATTCTAGTAGCAGAAGAAGGCGAAAAAACTCGAAGAATCTTGAGATTAGATAAGGATTTTAGAGAAATTAGACGTGGTTCTAGAGTTGTTTATGAACGACAAGATTCTGAATTAAAATACAAATGGCAATTTGTCTCGACAGAGAATATGCCCAACCGAAAATTAGCTGCTCTATGGGATTTGACAAGTTTAACCAGTTTGGAATCAGAGGTGATTTCTGCTCTTAAACTTATTGAACCTAAGATATCAGGAGTTGCTTTTGTAGAAGACATTAGTAAAGGCCGTAGTAGCGACAATCGTATTCCTCTAGTAAAAGTTGAAGGTATAGATGAACCATTAGCTCTTAAAAGTATGGGTGATGGTTTAAATCGTTTATTTCATATCATGGTAGCTCTGGTGAATGCGAAAGATGGAATTTTGTTAATTGATGAATTTGAAAATGGCTTGCATTGGACAGTACAACCTAAAGTTTGGGAGATTCTTTTTCATTTTTCCGAAAAGCTCAATGTTCAAGTATTTGCAACCACACATAGTCGTGATTGTGTAAATGGTTTTGATAGTGCATGGAATAAGTATCCTTTACTTGGTGCTTTCTTTAGACTAGAAGTTAAAAATAATCTGATTAAAGTAAAAGAATATTCTGCTGAAACATTGGCAGATTCTATTGAAATGGACGTTGAAACAAGATAAAGAGAAATAGTATGAAAGATATTTGTAAACAAGATACCGATAAAGTGTTACTTTTGGAAGGTAAAAATGATTGTCATGTTGTTATGGCTTTGTGTGCTGCTCACCAAGTTCCTGAAACTTTTGGAATATATGAATGCGGTGCAGATACAGAAGTTTTGAAGCGTCTGAATGCTTTGATATCCCGTTCTAATGCTCCTCAAGTAATCGGAGTAATGCTTGATGCTGATAGCCCTTCTCTAGAAGGAAGATGGGCAAGCATTAAAGGCAAATTAACTCATTATAGCTATAACTTACCTAAGATTCCTGATAAGCATGGAACAATAATTAAGGGTATTGAAGATGAACCTAAACTTGGATTTTGGTTGATGCCGAATAATCAAGATTCGGGTAAATTAGAGGATTTTTGTGCAGAATTAGCAAAACCTAAATCTTTAGAATTTGCGAAAGAATGTATTACTAAAGCACAAATTAATAAATTAACAACTTTTAAATCATTGGATCTTAGTAAAGCAATTATTCACACATATCTAGCTTGGCAAGATGAACCAGGATATCCTATGGGACAGGCAATTACTAAACAATCTCTTCGTCCTCATACAGATATTGCTATAAAGTTTACTGACTGGTTAACACGGTTATTTAATTAAAAATTTTTCCTCATCTTCCTGAACAATAGTATATGGTATCGCTACACCTAAGCAAGACATTGACTTAATTGAAGCAAGACTTGAAAGGGCAAAACAGCATTATAACCAAGTTTATCGGTAAGAGAAAAATAAATAATCATGACAGAAAATATTGAAATAACAACTAGTAGCGGTAATGTATTTGCTGATTTAGGTTTACCCAACCCAGATGAAATGCTAGTAAAAGCAGAACTAGCACGCAAAATCAGTAATGCTATCACCGCACGTCATATCACCCAAGCTGAAGCGGCTGAATTATTAGGAATTGATCAACCAAAAGTTTCTGCTTTAATGAGAGGAAGACTCACAGGTTTTTCTCTAGAAAGAATGTTTAGATTTCTCAATGCTTTTGAAATTGATGTAGAAATTAGAGTAAAACCTAAATCTAGCCATAATGCCCGAATAACTGTAGTTTAATTCGAGCTATTTCCAAGTCAAAATTCATAGCAAAATTACAAGATAGAAAATAACACACTTTGGAAAAACACATTAGAACTGAATGAATTACGAAGGAGGGTTGTCATGATTTTCAATTATTCTCTTACCTTAAAGTCCGAAATATCACCCTTCCCGGATACTCTTGCTGATTAATTTTGGTATAGACTCGCAAACAAGTTAATACTTCACCTGGATTACCACCACAGTCTAATTGCAAGTCATCTTTAGAAAATTCACAAACATCACCATACAGTCCTGATAACTGTTTGAGTCGGACTTCATTACCTGCTTTCATAGCTTTATCAACGGCTTTTCTGAGAAGACGACGAGATTCTTTTTGTAATTTTCCCCACCAAGAATAACGTTCAGCCGGGGGAATAAATACTAAGGAATGAATGGCTTCATCCATGTCAATCCAGGCACATAAATTTAAAATAGTATCAGTATTTTCCTCGGATTTTTGCAGGCGGTGAAAGCGATCGCTTAATGTGTCAATATATTGATGACGTTGTTCTAATTTAGAATGTAAAGAAACTACGTCAAAGCTAAAAACACTTTTTAAAGCATGATGTAAGTCTGGATCTATTTCAATAAACTTAATATATAAAAGTAAAAATCCGGCGATTAAATATAAATTTTCAGAAAGATGAGTTTGGGCAATTCCTGAATTTACCAAAGCTGTTTGAGATAAACATAATCCTTTGGCCTTAACTGTACCACTTAACCCTGGATAAATAATTTCATCACGGACAAATGGTAATTCCTCCAGATTTATATGATCTACAACTGCACCTACTTCTTGCGCTAATTCTAAGGCCTTATGTCGCCAAAATGTAGCTACATCTTCAGGAACTCGCAACAGTTTTCTATGAATTTCGTTCCATATTTCCGCATCAATTTGGCTTTGAATACAAGAATTACCAAGATAAGATTTTAATTCTGAATCATCATTAAAAGCATCTTTTAATTTTATTAACTGAGGTTGTTTTAGATCCCCAACTTCTTGAAGAAGTCGGGGATCTAATAATTGATGAAGTTCTTGGAGAATTTCTTCTGATAGCTGAAATCCGGTATCAAGCGGATATTCTTGATTTGCTTTTGTTAAAGTTGCGGCTAATCCATATAAATTAAACCGTAATATTTTGGCTAATTCTGAGTTTTTTGTATTTAGTAGTTTATGTAAATTCTGCATAATTTTGTTAGGATGAAAATAGAAGATTTTATATCCCCGACTTCTTAAAGAAGTCGGGGATATAAGATTAATGAATACCGCAAAAAGGATCACGTTCTTTATCAACTTCGTTAGGTTGTAATTCCAATTCTGCGCGATAAACACATCCTTCTTGTTCCAGACATTCTTGATTATTAGATGTCCAATAAGGAACTGCCCCAGCGTGCATTCTTAATATGCCTGTATTATCAATAGTTACATGATATTGACAAGGATAATCTGTGATAATATCTGGTCTGCTGAGTGTGCCAATCCGTAGCCATTTCTTAGTATTTGTATCACTATCAGTCTGATAAATATAGAAGGTGTGTTGACCACTTTGGGGAAATGATGGCAAAGGTTTACTGATTAATCCTGTTCCTGGTTGTTTGACACCATCTTGTAAATAATGAAATGTTTCCATTGATTTACTTTCATTATTATCAACTGCAAATACTAAATGATAAGCATGAGGTTGATCAACTGTGGCAGATTCTAAAACATTAACAGCAATATCACCATCATTTAAGTTGTGTTGATGGTTTTCTATGGCGATATTCCATTTTAAATTACCATCAGTAAATAAGGTATTTTCAGTAGATTTAGATATGACCGAATTAATATCAATGCCAACCACATCTATTAAATAATGGGGATTACCTCGGCATAGTAAAACGCTAAATTGTAAAGCTTGGTCAATCTCAAATTGGATTTTAATTTTTTTGAGAAATTCCTGTTCTTCCATACCCAATTTATCCATCAATATTTTACCGTCGAAACTACCCCACAGGCGAAAAGTGCCATTTTCATAATCTTGACGATGGATAATATTTGTTAATTGGATGCCCTGCCAAGGTGTCCGCACTTTAGCAACAGTGTCCCAAGGTGCAAGTTGATATAGTTCTTGTCCAGCATTAAAAATGGCTAATGGTTCGTTACTTTGGGTTTTGCGTTTGAAGTTACAAGGAAGATAATAAAACAGGTTTTTGACATCAATTTCTAGTTGATTTGCACCTTTACGTAACAGATTTTTAGATTCTTCTGGATCAAATCGAAAGCGACGCAATTTTTCGGCATAACAAGCACCTGCGGAAGTGGCAATTTTGGTAAATTCTAAAACAAAAGTAATTCGTTCGGGATTCCAAACAAAATAAGGCGATTTACTAAATTCTTCGTAAATTTGTTGTTGAACAAGATTAAAATTGCAAGTTTTTCCAGACAGAATTAACCAATCTACTTTTTGATTTGTTTCTGAATTAAGACGGCTTTCCATTAAGCCTTTTGCAATACCAATGGCTTCTTTAATTGAAGAAGTTGCTGCCCGTTCAAATTGCTGATGATCTAAAGTTAGAGAAATAGATTCAGAACTTCTAACTTGAAATTTAATCGCACTTTGGGCAAGAAGTTCACCAATTTGTTGTTCATTTAAAGTGAAGGTTAATAAAGAACCATCTGCGGGTGGTTTTTGCCCTAATTTGAGTTTAGCAGCTTCAGCATGATCCCACAATGTGTAAAAGGTTTGTAGGCGTTGGGTTGCTTGTTGCCAACGAGTTGGTAAGACTTTTTCCGCTGTATCTAGGGCATCTTTAAAAGCAACGTCACCTTCGGGATTTTCTTTATCTATACATTTTAATAAACTACCAGTTTTAAATTTTCCATCTTCTAAAAAACGGTCATTTAATTCAGAGTTAATTAAGTCTTCTAATTTATCGCTTTCAATGTCACCTGTGGTAACTGCGGTCAGCAGAAAATCAGAAATTGCAACTTTTAACAAACGGAAAATTCGTAAAGTAATTAATTCACCACCTAATTGTAAATGTCCCGAAGAACCTAATAATTTGGGAGTAAGTTTATAGTAACGTCCTCCTAAACCTCTATCTTCATGATCTGCAAAGAAGGGAGTTTTATCTTCTAGAGTAAGTTCAATTAAAGCTAAGTCTGTTGTACCCCCACCAATATCTAAAACCAGGACATTTTGTGACCATTTATTCCCATTTTGACGACAACGAGTTTTAAAAGATTCAATCCCAATATTCAGATTTCCGCCAAATTCTCGCCACAGGAAAAAGATAGCTACAGAAACAGCTTCGTCATAGGCTGTTTGCACATCATCAATGCCTAATTCCTGGACTAATTGCTTAATTTCTTTGCGAACTACGGGAGGGGCAACGGTGGGATAGGTAACAACTGCTGTTAAAAAATCGCCTTCTGAAAATCTCCGTCTAGCCCGTTGCCGATAATCTTCTGTTAGTTCAATTAATTGCGCCCAAGCTGCTTGAATGAGGCGATTAACTTGAATGTTTTCTTCATCTTCTTCTAAGATAATTGGGAAAGATCGATCTTGTCCAAAATAGCGTTTGGGTGAATGATGAAATCTGCTAATAATTTCTTTAACTGAAACAGTTGTTCCTTGGGCTATGGCTTTTTTTCTATTATCTCTTGCGTCTCTACCCATGCGTAGTTTTAAGGGAATTAATTGCGATACTTCCATTTCACTGGGAATTTCTGTACTGCGTCTATCAATATCTAAAATTACGGGAATTAAATTTTGTGATTCTAATGTGGGAACGCGGAAAACTTCGTGATATATAGCATAAAGTTTCTTGCTAACAGCCCGCCGAAATCTATCACTTGTTCCTAAACATAATTCAATTTGGCGAATTGCTTCTAAAAATAATTCTTTGTTATCACTTTCAAAAATTTCACTTAATTGATCTGATTCTATTGCTAAGTTTTTGCTAATATCAACTAGAAATTTTTCCCACTCACTACTACTAACATCTGGTAAGGCTAAATCTGGGGAGGAATTGAACCATTCCGCCATCCGTTCTCTTAATCTCAGTTCTTGTTCTCTGGGTAAAACTTCGGCAATGGGGACTTCTATGGGGTCAAAAAGTGTCACTGTGGAGTTGGAAGTACCAAAATCTAACGCTAACCAACCAGGAAATCTTTTTCTTTGTTTTTCGTTGAGTTTTTCACTGAGTTGTTGACTTAAATTATTCAAATAGTGATCAAATTGTGAAGTATTCATGGGTAGATGATTTTTTGTAGATGAACTTGATGATTTTTGTAAATTGGGTATAAACCAAAGATCACATTCAGCACATACATGATTAGATATGGACAAATTTGGTTTTCCCCCAGCGTCAGAATCAAAATATTCGACAATCACCTTTAAGGTACAATCAACTATTGTGATTAAAGGTGCATCTAACTGACAGGGATCTTGTCCTAATTGAGAAATATTATAAATTTGTTTGGGTGTGGCTGTGTGAAGTTGTCTATAACTTTTTTGAATTTGTGCTGCTAATTCATTTGGTGTACCTCTAACTATGCAGGTAATTCGAGAAATGTACGGTATGTTGCTTTTAATAGGGACAATTTGGATGGTGGGTAGATGCAACTGTGTGTTTTCTTTCACACCTAATTTAAAGCTAGGTAGAAGCTGAATTTCCACAGGCATTTTTGATGTTCCTTTTTTGTTTGTTAATATTTCATTGATAGTGCATTTCCCTAAATTTATTTGATAACTAAAGGTTTACTCTTTTCTTAATAAAAGAATATGGATTAAATGAACCACGAAGGGACGAAGAACACGAAGGAAGAAGGAAGAAGGAAGAAGAATGAAGAATAAAAGTAGTACCAATTAAATGCAGGTAAATAATTCTTCTTCATTAATTGTGGCAATATCGGTTAAGATTTCTAACCAAGCTGGAATGGCTAATTCGGTTTGTGAATCTCTTGCAGCAATATATCTTAGTAGTGCTTCTTTTTTGGCCAGGTTTTGCAAGCTGGGAATAATTTGATCTAAAATTCCGTTGATTTCTATATTTACTTGCTGATTACTTTCACTCACATATTGCACGAGGTGAAGACTAGCACTAGCGGTAATTTCATCTCGCAGTCGTAAAACGAAAAGTTGATGATTTGCGCTTCTTGATGTGTTTTGATTTCTCTCTGGTGACCAATCAAAAATTTGTCCTACACTGTGTTTTTCATCTTGTCTGGCTAGGGGAAAAATACTTTCTGGTTTGATACTTTGATCATGGTTATTGATTTCGGTAATAATGGCTTCTTTCCATTGACGAGGATCAGATCCTAGTAAGAGTTTATAAAATAAATCTGCTTCTTCAAGTCCAAATTTTGATTCAATTTCTTGTTCCATTTCTGGGATAAGAATGGTTTGCAGTTTTTCCCGTTCTAAGGTAATTTGATGTGCCAATGAGCTTAATAAGTCTACCACAGCTTGATGAATGCGATCGCTCGCAAAGTTCTCCAGTTCTTTAACGGTTTTCTCGAAAGCCGGATAAAAGTCATCACTCTTGGTTGCTATGGAGGTATTGACTCGATTTCCTCTATCAAATAATTTCCCCGCTGCACCTTTAAATTCCGCTAAGGTAATTGTGCCATTTTGAATTTTATTAAATAATAATGTCCATTGACTCCAATTCAAAATTTTCAAAGTTAGTTCATCTTTAATGACATCACTAACTACAATTCCTCTTCTATCTTTAAGTTGTTCTTTACCTAAATCTTTCTGAAAGTTTCTGTAGGTTCTATCTAAACTTTCTATGGCTGATCTTAATTCTAGTAAAGCTGGAGTATCAACTGTGGGTATGCCTTGTTCATGGATTTCGGCAATAATTTCTTTGAGATATTCTTGTTGTTGACGAATCACATCAGCAGCCCGACGAGTATCTTCATACAGTTGCTTTAAGCCATGATTAGCAACATGAGTTTGAATCAATTCTCTTAATTTACTAATCCCACCATCTTGAGCAAAATAACCTAATTGTCTTCCTAATTGATTCCTCCCATCTGCTGCTAATAAAGCTTCACTTAAATCACCCCATTTCTGTTGTAATTTTTTCGGTCTTTCCAGATAATCAGGATAATCTAAATTGGCAAGAAATTCCTCAGAACCTGCTTTAATTTGACTAGAACGTTTGGCAAATTCAGACAATCCTAACAGTGGCGATAATAAAACAATTCTATCTTTTTGAGAAGTAAATGCTTCCGCCCCATCAATAATGGTTTTGAGAACTTTCAATTTTTGAAAAACTGCATTTGTTTGTAACGGTTGAGAATCAGATTGATTATTAATTAATAAATCTAGTTCCCTTTCTCCTCCTTCACTTTCTAAAGGCAGTTGATCAAAACGTCCCACACCGACAAGAATTAAATCCTTGAGGTCTTGTCCTGGACGCTGTTGCTGCATCATTGTGAAGATTTTATTGGCGCGATCGCTCCCCGGTGATTTACCATTAAGTAAGACTAAAATTGTCTGTACCTGTGCCAATTCTCGCAAGGATAAAAATGTATCTCTAGTTCCAGAATTAGCTGCACCCAAGCCGGGAAAATCTAAAAGGACAAATTCTTCTGCACCTGTAACATCCCAAATTTCTCGTGATATTTTCACATCAATATCAACACGACGAATTAAGGGAAAACTGGTTTGTAATAATTGCGTTCCTAACCTTTGTGGCGCATTTGGTAAGCGAACATTCGCTGCTGGTAAATCCTCAAATTTGAGAGATTGAATCGCCATGGGCATTTCTGCCAGTTGTAAACCTTCACGGGCTGTAATCCCATCAATTGGGTAAAGGCGACCGCATAAAGCCTCACCATAAGCCTGATAAGCCCGCAAAAATAACACTAACTCCCGCACCAAATAACGCAACTCTAAATTATTGGAACTTTTCCAAACTTCCTCACACCAAATACTGATATCCTTACCGGTTTTAATTTTAGCTACCTGTAAAGGTGTCACCCCAGCGGACGCAGCGCGACGGTTTGCTTCTTTGAGCATGAAGTGTAAGCACTCATTTACCCCTTCATGGGATAAATATTCTACCGTATAATTATTTGCTTGGGTAGTTGCAAAACCATCCTGGGGTTTAATATGAATAGCCGTGACATTACCGGTTGTCGGATTTTCGCTCACGGGTAAAGCGTCTGCGTAACCAATGAGACTTCCTAGCAGCAAACTTTTACCGCTGCTAAATTCCCCCATGATGCCAATTTTTACCGGTGAGTTGGCCAGTTCCACAGTTTTCTCTGCTGCCTCTCGCAGCCGCAGCAGACAATCATCAAGGCTAGTGGGAACCCAATCTTCCTCCTGGGAAGGGCGCTGGGGAACTGAGTCAATTTTGCGGAGGATAAATTCACCGTACTCTTTCAATCGTGCCAGCTTATCTGGTTCCATAGAGTAGTCTTTCGTTTGAGTTCATTTTCACAACTGGGTTATAACACAAAACCTTAAAACTATTCCTATGTGGTGCCACGAAAACAGGCAAGACGCAAGACGGAAGCGGGAATTTCTTTGTTCTTTGTTTTTCTAATCTTCATCTAAGTAGGTGAACACAATAAAACCAATCTGTGTAAAGAAAAGTAAAATCGCCCAAACCCTCTTGCCTCTTGCCTCACCAATGAGCAATGCTAAACCCCGGCAATTGCCAGAAATTACCCAGCTTTCAAAATCTCATCATCTACAGAAAAATCAACTTCTAATTTATCTTGTCCATTGATTAAATAATCATTTACTAAAGAATTTTGCAAACCAGAAATCAAATCATATTTAGGTTGCCAATTTAATTCTATTTGTGCTTTATTCACTGATGCAAAGAAATGCTGTACCCGCATCGGAAAAGCTTTCCGTTTACCAAAATCAAACTTTTTCGGATCATAATGGACGATTTTCACATCATCGGCAGATTTACCAGCAGCTACAGCACAAGCACGCGCTAACCCATCGAAAGTGACAAAGCGATCGCCCGAAATATTATAAATCTGCCCAATTGCTTGATCATTCCCAATTATCTGGGTCATCGCTTGAGCTAAATCCCAGACATGGCCAAGTTGAGTGATGTGCATACCATTTCCGGGAATACAAATCGGGCGATCGCGTACAATTCTATCAAAAAACCAACTTTCCAAAGGATTATAATTTTGCGGCCCGTAGATATAAGTAGGACGAATAGAAGTAAAGGGGATTCCCAACTGCTTGAGGTAAGCTTCCGTTTCATGTTTACCCTTGTGACGACTCTTAGGATCAACAGCATCCCCTTCTAAATGGGGCATTTGGTCAGATTTGAGGTAAACACCCGCAGAACTCATATAAACAAAATGTTTGACCCGTCCTTGAAAAATTTCTGCCAGAGGTTGTGTATCCGTGAGTTCCCTACCATTATTGTCAAAAACGACATCAAAACTTTCTGGTGCTAACTTTTCTTGAAGTTGAGTTGAGTTAGTGCGATCGCCTATAATTTGTCCTACCCCCGCAGGTGCAGCATGATTACCACGATTGAACAAAACCACCTCATGTCCAGCTTTCATCAGTAATTCAGTCAAATACACCCCAATAAACCGAGTTCCACCGATAACCAGAATCCGCATAACTTTCTAATTCCTGAATAAAAATTACCGCTATCTGTAGAGGTTATCAGGTTGTAGTATCACTAGAGGAACATCTTTTGGTAGGATTATATCTTCTATTCAATCTAGAGAGATCAAACTCTTTCCCCCTGCCTTCTCCGAACGACAATTTTTAATGCTCACCTACTTACCTTCCACCCATTCAACTTAAACGTGTCCTTAGAATATGCCTTAGTTCATGAGTGGTTAACCCCTCAAGCCACAGGAGGTTCAGAACTCGTAGTCCAGGAAATATTAAATCACATTGACGCTGATTTATACGCCCTGATTGATTTTGAATCCAGCAATCCAGAAAGTTACCTGTATAAACGTCAAATTGGCACAACGTTTTTACAGAAATTTCCCCAAGCCCGTCAAGGAGTCCAAAAATATTTACCCCTATTACCCTTGGCCATTGAGCAATTGGATTTGCGACAATATGAAGTTATTTTATCTTCATCTCATGCTGTAGCTAAAGGAGTCTTAACCACCCCTAATCAATTGCATATCTGCTATAGCCATAGCCCCATGCGCTACGCGTGGGATTTAACCTTTGATTATCTCAACCAAAGCAAACTAGGGCAAGGAGCAATCGGCTGGATCACCCGCCAAATCCTCCATAATTTGCGGCAATGGGACGTAATTAGTGCCAACCGGGTGGATTACTTCATTGCCAATTCACAACACACAGCCAGACGGATTTGGCGTTGCTATCGTCGGGAAGCAACCGTTATCTATCCACCGGTTAACCTAGATGAATGTTTATTTTCTCCAGAAAAAGAAGATTTTTACTTGATAGTTTCCCGATTAGTAAGTTATAAACAAGTTTCCTTAATTGTTCAGGCTTTTAATAGCCTCAAAAAACCCTTGGTTATTATTGGCACTGGTCCTCAAATGAACAAATTACGGGAAATAGCTCAACCACATATTCAAATCTTAGGATGGCAACCCGATCGTATCGTCAAAAATTATATGTCCCGTGCCAAAGCCTTTGTTTATGCAGCTTGCGAAGACTTTGGCATTGCCCTAGTTGAAGCCCAAGCTTGTGGAACTCCCGTAATTGCATACCGTGCAGGTGGTGCATTAGAAACAGTGAGAGATATTCAGACACATCCTGATACAGGAACTGGTATATTATTTAAAATCCAAACAGTAGGAGCTATAGTAGATGCCGTAGAAAAATTTGTAGATCATGAGCATTTATACAATTACGAGTATATACAAACACACGCTAATCAATTTTCTCGCCAGGTTTTTGCAGAACGTTATCTAGGTTTTGTGAATGAATGTCGTGAAAAAGGAGTTTACCAAAAGTAAACATCGGCCTTTTGTATTTATTTTCTCAGAAGAGTGCAAATTTTTCCTCAAAATTACTGCCTTTTAGCTTTAAGATTGGGACTATGTGTGGTGTGGATTATAAAGGAGTATGATGACTGCCCAGAGTTCACTCCTCTCCGGCAAGCGATACCCGCGGAAGGATAACAGTACATCTGTGACTGTTTTATCAAAACGTGGTCAAAAAGTTAAACAGCCAAAGGTGAAATCCAGAAGTTTATCTTTTCAGGGTTTATACGGAGAGTTTTTTAAACGACTGTTTGATATAGTTTTTTCATTGTCGGTCTTGATTTTGTTTTCTCCCATTTACATGATATTGGCTTTATTGATAGCCATAAGCTCAAAGGGTCCGATCTTTTATGTTCAAGAACGGGTGGGCAAAAACTACCGCAGCTTCAATTGCATTAAGTTTCGCACCATGGTCAACAATGCTGACGAAATTCTTGTCGAAATGATGGCTACATCACCTAACCTCCGAGCAGAATTTGAAGACAATTTTAAGCTGAAAACAGACCCAAGAATCACTAAAATTGGTCACTTTTTGCGAATTACCAGCTTAGATGAATTTCCCCAATTTTGGAATGTTCTCAAAGGAGATATGAGTGTAGTTGGTCCAAGACCTTTAGTCGCGGAAGAATTAATCAAATATGGTGATTATATCAATCATGTTTTAACGATTCGTCCTGGAATTACTGGTTTGTGGCAAGTATCCGGGCGTAATGATATTCCATATCCTCGCCGGGTGCAAATAGACCTCCATTATGTCAATTTTAGGAATTTTTGGCTTGATTTGTGGATCATCCTGAAAACAGTTAATGTTGTCATTATGCCCAAAAATAAAGGAGCTTACTAAGTAAGTACGCAAATTCCATCTTATGGGGCAACATTATGCCCCAAAAACTATTTTCGATAGCAAAGGTATAAAATTTATTCTTACGCATATATACGGCTCAAGGAATTTCTAGTGCTGACAATAATTGATACACTTGAAATCAAGAATATTAATTGAACTAAACCTATAATTATTTGTTAAAGTGTTTTTTAGCAAAAATATTTGTTGACCTTTAACTTGTAATAGCAACTAATATTTGTAGCCTAACTATTGGGCAGTTATATCAATTAACTGCTAGTTTATATCAGAATGTTTGTAATCTTCAACTAAAAACAACAAGGCATCACCAACCATGACACAAAGAAAACGGGCTTTAATTACTGGTATTACTGGTCAAGATGGTTCTTATTTAACTGAACTTTTACTAGAACAAGGTTATGAAGTCCACGGGATTATTCGCCGTACTTCCACCTTTAACACAGACAGAATTGATCATATGTATGAAGATCCTCATAACGAGGGCGCAAGGCTGTTTCTTCACTATGGTGATTTGACAGACGGAACAACACTGCGGCGGATTTTAGAAGAAGTCAAACCTACAGAAATTTATAATTTAGGCGCTCAATCCCACGTCCGGGTCAGCTTTGATTCACCTGAATATACAGTAGATGCTGTAGGTATGGGGACATTACGTTTATTGGAAGCAATCCGCGATTATCAGCACCGCACTGGGATTGAAGTCCGTTTCTATCAAGCTGGTTCTTCGGAAATGTATGGTTTGGTGCAAGCAGTTCCCCAAAGTGAAACCACACCCTTTTATCCCCGCAGTCCCTACGCTTGTGCTAAGGTGTACGCCCACTGGCAAACCATCAATTACCGCGAATCTTACAATTTATTTGCTTGTAACGGTATTCTTTTTAATCATGAATCTCCCAGAAGGGGCGAAACATTTGTTACCCGCAAAATTACTAGAGCCATAGCCCGCATAGTTGCTGGTAAACAAAAAAATATCTTCATGGGTAATTTGGATTCCAAGAGAGATTGGGGTTATGCCAAAGATTACGTAAAAGCAATGTGGTTGATGTTGCAACAAGAGCAGCCAGATGATTATGTGGTGGCAACTGGTGAAACCCATTCAGTGAAGGAGTTTCTGGAGTTAGCATTTAGTTATGTTAATCTCGATTGGCAGAAATACGTAGAGTTTGATCAACGTTATCTGCGTCCTGCAGAAGTAGATTTATTAATTGGTGATCCGACTAAGGCACAGCAAAAATTAGGCTGGAAACCATCAGTAACATTTAAAGAACTGGTTGCGCTCATGGTAGAAGCTGATTTACAAGCTGTGGGTTGTACTTCCCCTAATGGTAATGGTGCAAAATACCCTCAAGATATTGCTACTACCCGTCAAGAATTAGGATCTCTGCACTTTTAATCAGATCAAGGATAATAATATGACAGCCTTAGATTTAGCAAATAAACGGATTCTTGTCACTGGTGGGGCGGGTTTTCTCGGCCGTCAGGTGATAGATCAATTATGTCAGCATGGCGCTAACAGTGAGAAAATTACTGTAACGCGATCGCACGACTGTGATCTACGAGTATGGGAAAATTGCCAACGGGCAGCAGATCAACAGGATATTATCATTCACCTAGCTGCCCATGTTGGTGGCATTGGTCTAAATCGAGAAAAACCCGGCGAGTTATTTTACGATAACTTGATCATGGGAACTCAGTTAATCCATGCAGCTTATCAACAAGGGATAGAAAAGTTTGTCTGTGTAGGAACTATTTGCGCCTATCCTAAGTTTACCCCTGTACCATTTAAAGAAGATGACATCTGGAATGGTTATCCAGAAGAGACTAACGCCCCCTATGGAGTGGCAAAAAAAGCTCTCTTAGTCCAACTACAATCTTATCGTCAGCAGTATGGGTTTAATGGTATTTACCTGTTACCAGTGAACTTGTATGGACCTGAAGATAATTTCAACCCTAGCAGTTCTCATGTAATTCCCGCTTTAATTCGCAAAGTGGAAGAAGCCCAAACCAGGGGAGAAAAACAACTTCCTGTCTGGGGTGATGGTTCTCCTACCCGGGAATTTTTGTATTCTACAGACGCAGCACGGGGAATAGTCATGGGAACTCAGTTTTATAATGATGCTGAACCCGTGAATTTAGGAACTGGTTACGAAATCTCTATCAAAGATCTAATTACTTTAATTTGCGAATTGATGGAGTATGAGGGTGAACTTGTGTGGGAAACCGACAAACCCAATGGCCAACCCCGACGTTGTTTGGACACGGAAAGGGCAAAACAGGCTTTTGGCTTCACTGCTGAAGTAGAATTTAGACAAGGTTTGAAAAATACTATTGATTGGTGGCGTAAAAACGCTGCATAGATGATCTCCTCATCTCGTTCCCAGTCTCCGACTGGGAATGCCTTCATAGAGTTTCTGACTCTAGCATACACACAAGGCAGAGCCTTCTTAATTCATTCCCATACAGAGTATGGGAACGAGGGAAATCTAAAATCTAAAATCCAAAATTGTCACAACTAACTAAAAAGGAATTGCGACGGGTTTTACTCCAAAAACGTCAGTCTATGACATTATTAGAATGGCGGGGGAAAAGCGATCGCCTCACCACCAATATCCAAAACTCGGTTATATTTAATCAAGCAAATACAATTCTGGCTTTTTTTAGCTTTCGTCAAGAACCTGATATTAGCTCGCTATATACTAACACTAATAAACGTTGGGGTTTTCCCCGTTGTGTTGATAAATCTCTAGTTTGGCATTCTTGGCAACCTGATGACACAATTAATATCGGTGCTTATGGGATTACAGAACCTCACCACGAAGCACCGATAATTGACATTGAAGAAGTAGATTTAATTATTGTTCCCTGTGTGGGTTGTGATGTCCAAGGATACCGCTTAGGTTATGGTGGGGGATATTATGACCGTTTGTTAAATTCTCCTGGTTGGCAGACAAAAGCAACTATAGGAGTGGTTTTTGATTTTGCTTATTTATCTCAATTACCTGTTGATAGTTGGGATAAACCATTAGAAAGGGTAATTACAGAAAACTTGATGACAACCACCAGTTTACAGTAGAAAAAATTGAAGTTAACTAAGATCCAAGAATAAGATTTTCTAAAAAACCTATTTCTAATTCTGATGCAGGTTTACCACCGCCACCTTCTATTAATTTTAAATATTTTCGCAACAGTTGCTGCATACTAGAAGTCCGATATTGGGGACTAATTTGTAATAACGCATTTTCCCAATGAATCTTTGTTGGTAAGTGTCCATATTCAGCTAAATAAATAGCTTCTCTGACTAATTTATCTAATTCTGCACCTGAATAACCGGCGGTTTTCTCTACTCATTAAAAATCAGCTTTATTAGTATCAGTCCGAATATCTGTAACTGGTTTTTGTATTTTTTCTGTGTTATTATTAGGAGAATTTTCAACTTTATTGGTAGAGATATTTGCAGTTTTTATTTCGGAAGTTGGAGTTACTGCTGGACGGAGAGGTTTTTTAGCAATGGATTTTGTATGACGAGAGAAGCCCATGACCAATTTGCGAAAGAATATCTAGAGGAATTATTAAAACCTTTAGGTCAAGTAGATATTGGTAAAGACGTAAAAAGCGAAGTTAGGGAAATAGATATTTGGTTTGTTCCCAATCAATCAAAATCTGTAACTTCCGATTTAGGATTATTAGCAAAAATGGCAGTTACAAGCTGTCTATTTGAACCTTTTCGTAATCCTCCCAATGAAATGACAATTAGAAGTTGTATGTCAAAATTATCCAGCCTTCATGAAGAATTGTTTCGACAAGCAAAAAGAGAAAATCGGCGGCTAATGGAAACCGAGTTCCCTGTTTTATGGATTTTAACACCAACCTGCTCAAAAAATAAACTAGATGGATTTAGAGCTACACTCGAAGATGATTGGGAAACAGGAGTTTATTTTCTAGGAGAATCGCATAAAACCGCAATTGTAGCAATTAACCAATTACCCAAAAATCAGGATACACTATGGTTAAGGGTGTTAGGTAATGGGGAAACCCAAAAACAAGCAGTACAAGAACTGATCACAGTTTCCACAGAAAACCAGTGTAATTATCTACTGGAAATTTTAGCATCTTGGCGTAAAAATATAGAGATTAACACTAATATCAACGATGAAGATAGGGAGTTGATTATGACTTTATCACCAGCATATCTCAAACAACGCGAGGAATGGCGACAAGAGGGACTGCAAACGGGACTGCAAACGGGACTACAAACGGGATTGCAAACGGGAAGACAAGAAGAATTGCGGTTAATAGTAGGAAGTTTACTAACAGCACGTTTTGGTAATTTAGATGAGAAATTATCTGCTGTTGTTACTCCTATTATGGAACTTTCTCTCACAGAAAGAACTGATTTATTACTCAATTTATCTCAGTTGTCTCGTGAGGAATTATTAGCTAAATTCCCCATTAAATAACCCATTTTTGTAGGTTGTTCACATCCTTCAGATCCCCGACTTTTCTAAGAAGTCGGGGTGATTATTTAAAACCACTGTTTCTTATCCAAAAATTATCAGCTATGCCTTTAAGTTGGAACGAAATCAAAAGTCGAGCGATCGCATTTTCTCAAGAATGGGAACATGAAACCTCAGAAGATGCAGAAGCTAAATCATTTTGGGATGGGTTTTTTCATGTTTTTGGTATTTCTCGTCGTCGGGTGGCAACATTTGAACAATCTGTCAAAAAAGCCGATAATAAACAAGGTTTTATTGATTTACTCTGGAAAGGTGTAATTTTAGTAGAACATAAATCTAGGGGGAAAAGTCTAGATAAAGCTATGCAGCAAGCCAAAGATTATTTCCCTGGTTTAAAAGAACATGAATTACCAAAATATATTTTAGTTTCTGATTTTCAAAAGTTTAAACTCTACGATTTAGATACTAATATTACCACAGAATTTGTCCTCAAAGATTTTATTAATCAGGTTCATTTATTCGGTTTTATTGCTGGTTATGAAAAACGCACCTATAAAGATGAAGATCCGGTCAATATCCAAGCCGCTGAATTAATGGGTAAACTACATGATAAACTAGAAGCAGTTGGTTATCGAGGTCATGATTTAGAAGTCTATTTAGTCCGGTTACTCTTCTGTTTATTTGCTGATGATACAGGCATTTTTGATAAAGGTATTTTTTGGGAATATATTGATTTACATACTAAATCAGATGGTAGTGATTTAGCAATGCACATTGCTTCTATTTTTCATACATTAAATACACCACCAGAAAAAAGATTAACAAATTTAGATACTAATTTGGCTCAGTTTCCCTATGTGAATGGTAAGTTATTTGAGGAGGTTTTACAACCCGCTGCTTTTGATAGCAAAATGCGGGAAATGTTTTTAGAAGCTTGTGGTTTTGACTGGGGTAAAATCTCACCGGCTATTTTTGGTTCGATGTTTCAAGCGGTCATGAATCCCACAGAAAGACGAAATTTAGGCGCTCATTATACCTCAGAAAAAAATATTCAAAAGTTGATTAAACCTCTATTTTTAGATGATTTATATTTAGAGTTAGAAAAAGTCAAAAGTAATCGAGGTAAACTCCAAGAATTACATCAAAAAATCGCTAATCTTTATTTTCTTGATCCTGCTTGTGGTTGTGGTAATTTCCTAATTATCACCTATCGGGAATTGCGAAATCTAGAAATTAAAATTTTGCAAGCATTGAATAAAAATGGACAGCAATTTATTAATATTCAAGATATTATTAAGGTTAATGTAGATCAATTTACGGGTATTGAATATGATGAATTTGCGGTGCGTGTTGCGGAGGTGGCAATGTGGTTAATTGATCATCAAATGAATATTCAGGTTAGTCATGAATTTGGTCAATATTTTTTTAGAGTTCCTTTAACTAAATCTGCGAAAATTGTTCATGGTAATTCATTAAGAATTGATTGGGAAACCGTTGTCGACAAGGAAAAGTTAAGTTTCATCTTAGGAAATCCCCCATTTGTTGGGGCAATGATTATGAATGCTCAACAAAGAAATGATATTGATCATGTTTTTCATGGAGAGAAAGGAATAGGTGTTTTAGATTATGTTTGTGCTTGGTATATAAAAGCAGCAAAAATTATCGAAAATAGCCAAATAAAAGTAGGCTTTGTTTCCACAAATTCTATATCACAAGGTGAACAAGTCGCTATACTTTGGAATATATTATTTAATAAATATAAGATTAAAATTCATTTTGCTCATCGTACTTTTAAATGGAGTAATGAAGCTAAAGGAAATGCTGCTGTCCATTGTGTAATTATTGGTTTTGCCAACTTCAATATTACCGAAAAATATATTTCTGATTATGAGGATATTCAGAGTGAACCACTGACAATAAAAGCTAAAAATATCAATCCTTATCTGGTAGATGGAAGTGACACAATTATCACTAATAAAAGTTTTCCCATTGCTAATATTCCCTTAATGCGTTTTGGAAGTATGCCACGAGATGGTGGTAATCTTATTTTTACTGAAACTGAAAAAGAAGAATTTATTAAGATTGAACCTCAAGCTGAAAAATGGATCAGACCCTATACAGGAGCGCAGGAGTTTATTAATGGATATAGTCGCTATTGTCTTTGGCTTGTTGATATTTCTCCAAAAGAACTCAAAGCTTTACCAGAGGTATTAAAACGAGTAAATAAAGTTAAACAATTCCGGTTAGAAAGTAAAGCTGCTTCTACTCGTAAATTTGCAACTACACCTACTCTATTTTGTCAGATAGCACAACCTGATACAGATTATTTACTTGTACCAAGTGCGTCTTCTGAAAGGAGGAAATATATTCCTATAGGTTTTATGCCTTCAGAAATTATTACTAGCAATCTCTGTTTTTTAATTCCTAATGCCACTCTCTACTTATTTGCTATTCTTACTTCAGAAATGCACATGACATGGATGAAGTATGTATGTGGAAGATTAGAAAGTCGTTTTCGTTATTCCAAAGACATAGTTTACAACAACTATCCCTTTCCTGAAAACGTCAATGAGAAACAAAAACAGAAAGTAGAAACAGCCGCACAAGCAGTATTAGACACCAGAGCAAAATATCCTGATAGTAGTTTAGCCGATTTGTATGACCCCTTGACAATGCCACCAGACCTAGTAAAGGCACATCAAATATTAGATAAAGCCGTAGACTTATGTTATCGTCCCCAACCATTTGTAAATGAATTGAATAGGATTGAGTTTTTATTTAATTTATATGAAGCTTTAAATGCTCCCTTACTCAAACCAGAGAAAAAGAAAAGAGCGAAAAAAAGTAATTAATTGTTAATATCAATTAGGTAGGGGTAAAGCAAAAGCTCATTGGTGTCAACTTAGGCTACAGATAGCTTATTTGTTTGGCTTCCACACCCGCCTGGAACTTAAGTTCCAGGCTAATAGCTAAAGTTTACTAAAGTAAACTGAAGATTTAGAAAATTATTAGTCATCTTTAGATGACTTTTGCCATTAGATTGGGAATTCATTCCCAGTCGGACTTAGTAGCAAAGATGCAGAAGGCAAATATAGTCCATACTGCCAATATATTGTTTGGTATTTAAACAAAAGATTAAATAACCCTTAAACCGTGTAATAAGCTACTCTCACATCATGATCAAATCTGATATCTTCTGTAAAAATTATGTAGAAGTTATCAGGTGGAGTCATGAGTAAAATTAACGGATTTGTAGGTCGTCGTAACTTCTTAAAATTCGTAGGTTTAAGTACCTTGAGTATGGGTACTTTGACTGCTTGCAATGAAATCATTACTAACCGTTCAGAAATTACAATTCCTGAAAATAATCCTAATCCTAATCCAGTTAGTGCAGAGGAAGCAAAAAGAAGATTAATAGCAGGAAACAGAAGATTTGTTAATCAAAATCGTCAATATCCTAATCAATCGAAAAAACGTTTACTATCAGTATCTAAAAAACAATATCCTTATGCAGCAATATTAGGATGTGCAGATTCTCGCGTACCACCAGAAATAATTTTTGATCAAGGATTAGGAGATTTATTTGTTGTGCGGATAGCTGGTAATATTGCCAGTAATGAAACCATTGGAAGTTTAGAATATGCTACCGCTAATTTAGGAACACAACTAATAGTTGTTTTAGGTCATAAAGGATGTGGTGCAGTATCAGCAGCAATTGACAATCAACCAGATAATGGTAAAATTAACTCTGTGATTGATGACATTAAGCCAGGTTTATCGGCAACTCCCAGAACAGGAAGTAATATTAATGATGATAACAATCCAGTGATTAATAATATTGAATACCAAGCTAAAAAATTGCAGAATAATTCACAAATTATAGATAAATTAATCCGTGATGACAGATTAAAAATTATCAGTGCTTACTATGATATTAATACTGGTAAAGTTAGATTCTTAACTTGATATTTATCCTTCTTTTTTCTTTATCTGCGTTTGCAAGCTATCATGAATCTTCAACTAAAAACAAATCATCTAGAAATTATCAAAAATCATGCTCAAACAACCTACCCAGATGAATGCTGTGGGCTAATTTTAGGTTATAAAAATAATGAATATAAAATTGTAGTAGAAATCATCCCCACAGAGAACGTCTGGAATACAGAAAAGAGTAACTTTACAGAAGACCAAGAAAATAGTACCAGAAGACGATATGCAATATCGCCTCAAGTCATGTTACAAACGCAAAAAGCAGCGAGAAACCGTAACTTAAATATTATTGGTATCTATCATTCCCATCCTGACTATCCAGCTATTCCTTCAGAATGGGATAGAATATACGCTTGGCCAGAATACTCTTATGTGATATCATCCGTACAAAATGCTCAAGCTGGTGAACTGCAAAGCTGGACTCTTGATGACAACCACCAATTTCAAGCCGAGACAATTAAACTGATAAAATTAGCAAATTTAAGTTAACATTAATACTCCGCGCTGATTCCTACAACTGCTATGCTAAATCCCAATCTGGATGAAATCCAGTTGACGAAAGACGACTACGAACGCTATTCCCGCCACTTAATTTTGCCAGAAGTGGGCATGGAAGGGCAAAAACGCCTAAAAGCCGCCAGTGTATTGTGTATTGGTACTGGTGGACTAGGTTCACCATTACTGTTATATCTTGCAGCAGCAGGTATAGGCAGAATTGGTATTGTTGATTTTGATGTTGTGGATACCTCTAACCTCCAACGTCAAGTTATTCACGGGACATCCTGGGTAGGTAAACCCAAAATCGAATCAGCAAAAAACCGGATTCACGAAATTAACCCCCATTGTCAGGTTGATTTGTATGAAACCCGTCTGAGTGCAGAAAACGCTTTAGATATTATCCGTCCTTACGATATCGTTGTTGATGGCACTGATAATTTCCCGACGCGGTATTTAGTCAACGACGCTTGCGTATTGTTAGATAAACCCAACGTTTACGGTTCTATCTTCCGGTTTGAAGGACAAGCAACCGTCTTTAACTATGAAGGTGGACCCAACTATCGTGACTTATATCCCGAACCACCACCACCAGGAATGGTTCCTTCCTGTGCAGAAGGTGGAGTTCTGGGAATTTTACCGGGAATGATTGGGATTATTCAAGCCACAGAGACAGTGAAAATTATTCTGGGGAATGGTACTACCTTGAGTGGTAGACTAGTGCTTTACAACGCCTTGGATATGAAATTCCGGGAGTTGAAACTGCGTCCTAACCCCATCCGTCCAGTTATTGACAAGCTGATAGATTACGAACAATTCTGTGGGATTCCCCAAGCCCAAGCCGAAGAAGCGAAACAGCAGATGGAAATTCAAGAAATGACTGTGAAGGAATTGAAGGCGTTATTAGATAGTGGTGCAAAGGACTTTGTGCTGCTAGATGTGCGTAATCCTCACGAGTATCAAATTGCTAAAATTCCTGGTTCAGTATTAGTCCCTTTACCAGATATTGAAAATGGTGATGGTGTGGCTAAGGTGAAGGACTTACTCAATGGACACCGTTTAATTGCTCATTGTAAACTGGGTGGACGTTCGGCGAAAGCCTTGGCTATCCTCAAGGAAGCGGGAATTACTGGCACAAATGTGAAAGGGGGAATTAATGCTTGGAGTCAAGAAGTAGACGCTTCTGTTCCTCAGTATTAATAATTTTGGGCGGGATTGTTGATAATGTTTGGGAAAAACCTCTAACTATCCCCAATCTGATCTCAACAACAAGATACCCGATTTCTTGGATGATTCGGGTATCTTTTTATAGTTAATACATGGAAATATAATTTGATTTATGTATCTAATTTATACAAAAAAATCTTTAAAAAATACCAAAATTGTCTATTACTTATACTTCTTTTAAAGAGTAAGATGTCTAAAGTTTGCATAAACTTCATGGAAAATTTAGCTATAGCAGTTTCCGGGTAGGTGAGGTTAATTAACAGAATTGAGGGTAAATTTACTTTCAAAAATACTACTTTTGCAGCATCTATCATCACAGCAAATTGCCAAAACAATCATAAATTCCATTATGGATACGCTTTCCACAAATAATTCCAAGATTCTGATTGTAGATGACGATTCTAGTGTCCGTAACCTGATTCAGCGTTTTTTGAGTCGGAAATATCAAATAGAATCAGCAGCAGATGGTAAAACGGCTCTTGTCTTATTTGAGCAATTTAATCCCGCTTTAGTAATTTTAGACTGGAATCTACCAGATGCAAATGGATATAAACTTTGCCAGGAAATGCAAAGTCGTACCAATGTGTTAGTCATGATGCTTACCAGTCGCAATGATGAAGCTGATAAAATTAAAGTCTTGGCTGCTGGTGCTGATGATTTTTTAACCAAACCATTTAGTCTAGCTGAGGTAGAAGTTAGGGTAGAAGCCCTATTAAGACGTGTTCGCTATATCCAGTCCAGTGTGTCACAACGCCTCACTTTCAATCAGTTAGCTATTAACTCAGAAGCGCGAGAGGTAACACTCAATAATAAAGCTTTAGCTTTAACTGCTTTGGAGTTTAATATCTTACATTTTCTAGCTACCCACCCTGGACAAGCATGGAGTCGTACCCAACTGATCCAAAAGATTTGGGGTTGTGATTATGTGGGAGATGGACGGGTTGTTGATGTGCATATTGGCCAACTTAGGAAGAAAATGGAAGTTGATTCTAGTATGCCGGAGTATATTAAAACGGTACGGGGTTATGGTTATAAGTTTGATCCACCAGACAACACCGCAAGTTAAATTTTGAAAAAAGGGTTGTTGGATAACTGAACAATTTGGTCAAATCTACTAATTAGTTCGGTGATGATATTGAGGCTTGATTAGATGATTAAGGTGATTAATTGGTAGATATTGGAGCTAAAGTCAGTCAGGGAATTGTATCTACTTAGGGGTTGGATAAAATCTTTAGTTTTTCTCTTTTACAGGATATTCTCAGAGTATTTCTCATCTTCTCTGGTTTTGTCCAAACTATCAGTTTAAAAATATCTATGCAAATTACTGTGATGACTTTTAATCTCCGCTATGACAAACCAGATCCTGGGGTGCGTCAGTGGAAAAAGCGTGTAGGGGCAATTGCTTCTTTAATTCAACACTACAAACCGGATTTATTGGGTACACAGGAGGGTAAATCTGATCAACTGGCAGATTTACAAGCACTCTTACCGGAATATAACATTATTGGGGGCGATCGCACTGGTACAGGAAGCGGTGAACATTGTGCAATTTTTTATAATCCCCAATCCTTTAAACTTCAAGAAACACAAGATTTTTACCTCAGTGATACTCCAGAAATTCCTGGTAGTATTACTTGGGGAACTCGTTTACCACGGATGACCACGTGGGCTAATTTTGAAGTTACTAATCCTGGTCTATCTTTAACTATATTAAATACCCATCTAGATCACGAAAATGCCAAATCTAGAGAGTTAAGTGCAGCTTTAATTAGTCAACGGTTGGCGGAATTTCCTCCAGAAAACTACTTACTTCTCACAGGGGATTTTAACGCCAATCCTGATACTCCAGAACGGCAAATTTTTCTATCACCTCTAAGAAATGGTAAAAAATTACAAGATCCTTTAGCTACTCTTCCTCTAGAAAAACAGAAAACTTTTCACGATTTTACAGGGGAAGCTGGGGATGCTATTGATACTATATATTGCGATAGCTGCGCTTTTCAGACAGAACAAGTTATTATTGATCGTGAACAGTGGGAAGGGGTATGGCCTTCTGACCATTTTCCAGTGATTGTGAAATTAACAGTTTTCTAATTTGCATAATTCAAGCTGACTTCACGGTTACGGCTAACTGCAATCCTAAAGCATCAAGTACATTAGTCAAAGAATAAAATTCAATTTCTCCTTTTTCAGCAAGAATTTGGGCAAATTTATCGTAGGATTGCTGTACTGCTACGGAAAAATTATCAATTCCACCCTGAGCCTCAATCACATTTTTGAGTGCTTTATTTAACATAATAGGATCACCTTCTTCTATAACTACCTCAATATAAGCTGCGGCTTCTAGAGGATCTTGTAAGTATTTAATTAGTTTGGCGTGATAACTTGTACTTCTAGGCATTGTTTCGACTCCGATAATCTTCCCAATATTCTTTAGCTTTAAGAATATCTTGGACTTGAGTGCTTTTATCACCACCACATCAAACGCTGGGACTTATCAATCATCCATTTACTATTTTTATGATCCCATATTAACCATAAACGAAGAGACTCTGGATCAGATAATTTTTGAGTCTTTTTCATAAAATATTGTAATTTCACTTCAACTACAGCAGATTTATCATCTTTAGATACCAATCTAATTTGATTAACATTTACTCGGTCTACTTTTTTTTCCCACCAATCTAAATATTTACCATAACCACCTACTGATTTATTTTGAAATATAGGAGATAAATTACTCCAAGCAACTTTAAATTCATCATTATTAATAGCTGAATAATTATCTTGGATAAATTTTTCAGGTGAGTTTATGAGAGAGTTATTTACATATTCAAATTTCACTAATAACTTAGGATAAATAGAAATAAAAAAACTGCCAATTACAGTTAATCCTATAATGCTTAAAATTAAATTAATATTTACGCCTTTTTTAACTTTAGGTGAAACTTGTCCTGTATTGTTTTCTATTCTTATAGTAGTATTTTGTTGTGTTTCCTGTTTATCACTAATTGTAACAGTTGGTGTTTCAAGGGGTTGTGGTTTTGGTTCAGTACGAGGAGGTACAAAATTATGCTTCTCTTTGTTCCAAATAGGTAAAGGGTATAATATTATCTTGTCATTGTCTTGAATGTCAGCATCCTTCAAAGTCCCATAATTATCTAGTTCTTGTTTAGTTCTATTTAGAACAAGTACAGATGGCAATCCAAAGGGAAAACGTAATAATAGTTGTACTGCTTTGTGAAAGTCATCTAACTTTATATCTAATGAAATATTCTCAGTACGATTGTCAGTAACATCATGTTTTTGAAATGTGACTCTAATAATTTTTTCCATAAATATTTGCTATTTTTATAGAAAATGATTAGTAGCTGAATAGCTACCAATCATGAAAGAGAAAGGGCTGGTAATTTTGGCTCAATCAGCAATAGAAAATTTTACGGTTAATCCTTTTTTGGAACATCTATATCACTTGCAGGATTAATAACTGGGTTATTTTTACTAGTTAATTTGTTCATTTGTTCTGTGATTTCACTCAAACTCTTAGATGTTGATTTCTTCGGTTTTAATTTTTCAAATTTGTCTTTAGCATCGTCCACAGAAGGAGATAAAACATCTTTTTCTAAATCACTAATTTTTCGATTTAACTCTTCAATATCTTCTTCATCTCCTGAAATTAAAAGTCGAGAACGTTCATCATAAAGTTTAGAAAGTTCTAATGATTTAGCTTTTTGCTTTTCAGCATTGATTTGAATTTGCGTATCAATTTGCTGATTTCTTGCAATTAAATTTGCTTGTACACCTTTTAATTCCACAGTCTGTAATCCCTGATTAATTTTAGATCGATCTTCTTCTATGGCAGTACGAGATCGAGATAGATTACCTATACTGATTTTTAACCCAAATTGATTAGCAATACTACCTCTAGACAAGGGACGATTTATCCATTCATTGATGAAATTTTCTAATATTAATAAATTTTCAGTATCTCTATACTGAAGAATTTCATCATCGAATGTATTTAATTTTGCTTTGAGGCTGGTTGCGATAGACTGCTTGATATCGTTTATGCTTGGTAAACGAGATTGGAATATATACCAACTATCTTTTTCAACACCATCAATTTGAAAATCTCCTTGAAATTGAACCGGTGGCTCGTCACTTTTGAGAGAAGGTACTTCAAACTCAAATTTACCTATTTGTCTATATAATTCTTGATATTTTTCAGTAATTTCTGTATTCAGAGGTTTAGAAATGACAGTGCTGAGTTTTGCATAGAAATCTTTTTCCAATCCTTCTTTGATTTTATCTGTTAGTTCTTGTTCAACTGATTTTTCTATTGCTTTTCCAGTGATTTCATCCACCGCAGGAAAACCGAAACGCAGATAATATCGCTCTGGTTCAATACTATTTAAAACATCTCTTACAGCATGAGAAATAGTTCGTTTCATTAAACCTTCAATATCGCTATCTGGGTTAAGGTAATCTTTTATCTTCCTTGGTTCTTCAATCTTTCCGCTTACCAAAATATTTAATTTCACTTTGACGTTAGCATCTTTGGTAGCAAATATTTCTTCTTCAATCTCTAGATAAAAACTTTTGATTATTTCTAGTAGTTTTAAGTTTGGTCTAGAAACAATTTGCTTTATATTATAGCCAATAATCTTTACCTCTTTTTCCATATCTTGTTTAATTTGTAAAGCTATTGGCTCAAAATCTAGAAGAATATCAATATATTCTTTGTAAATCAAGGAAGGCTTCACAATTTTTTCTAACTTGCTCTTAACCCATATTTCTAAATCATTTATTTGTGCTAACCTGTACTTGCCAATATCTTCTAAAAACATTTGTACTGTATTTCTTACTAATATTGGCTTTGGTTCTGGATATCCTTGATACTTACACTCTACATCATATTGAATTTCGACAATTTCATCTGGAAGTACAGGAATTGTATTACTATTGAGAGATAAAAAGCTGACTTTACGACCCTTTTGACTCAAAAGTGAGTTTCTATTCAAATAGTTAACTATGTCATTGCGAAGAGTATCTTTGAGGTGAAAGCAAAATTTATGAAGGGTAGTCTTTTCAAATAAATATTTTTTAATCTCCTGTTCAATCAAATTGACTAATAGTATTTCATGACCTAAATTAGCTAGTGCTTTGACTTTATTTTGTTCATCTACAACTAATTCAATTTTTAGTTGTAAGTTTAATTCATCATTATAATCACTAACGTGTACCGGAAATTCAATAATTCCTGTAGAAAAAGTTTTAATCTTTTCTTCATAAGCTAGAGCTAATCTCAATTCAAAATTTAAACCTATTTGATCTATAACTTGTTTTTCAACCCTATTTTGTAATTCTCTTAATTGATTAATAGAGTACGATTCTATAAAATCAGTAGCTTTTTTACGGCTAAATTCATCAAAAAATATTTGTATTTTCTCAGCAAGTTGTTCACCAGGATGATTATTGCCAAGCAGAGCTTTAGCTACTTTTTCTTCATTCCCAACACTACAACTAGATCGAAAGTTTACTGATATGGCAACCTCACGATCATTTACAAAATCTTTGATTTTACAAATCAAACCTTTGGATTCAACAAAATTAGAAGTATCCTTATTGTTAGCAACAAAATAATATAAAAAATTGCCTCCAATTAAACGTTTCCAAACTGGAACAATATCTCCAGTTTGTTTATCAAGAACTATTATTTTTTCTGTTACGCCAGCGTTGACTTTAGTATTTCCATCAACTTTGCGAATCACTTTATCTAGGGAATTTACTGAATTCATTGTTATCTCCTTATGTTTTTAGTCAGTTGTTTATTTGCAGAAATTTGAAATCTTTTTTCAGTTGTTTAACTAAAGTCCGTTTTTGGATAAGTTGTTTCATCTGTTTTGAATTATTCGCTTGGCGATAATATTCTGAGGCTGTTAACAAATCATCTGTAATCTGAAACCAAGCCTGAATCAAATCTTTTTGTTGAGAAAGGTTCGTGACCAAAATTACTTGTTGCAGTATTTTATTCCCTAGTGAATAAGCTTCTGAATTTGGTTCTTTTTTCTCTAAACCATATAAAATGGTAAACCATTCTGCTATTAATCCAGCAATTATTTGTATAGGGTCAATATTTTTATCAACGAGATGTTTGAGCGCAAGTCCTCCCTGATCATCTGGATGAAATAACCAACTAATTAATATGCCTAACTTGTGATCAACTTCGCTATCCTGTAAATATGTCAATAATTGATATTTGGATGGCCAGTAACCATAGTATTTTTCATCAAATTTTTCTGTTGTTTCTAGACAATATTCAATAAGTAATTGTAAGGCATATTCATTTGCGTAGGAATAGTTATCTGAAGAACGATTTGAATCAGGTAGCCATGTTTTAATAGACTCTAGAAAATTATAAATTTGAGAACCACTCTGTTTTAACCAGTTGTAGATGAGTTTGTAGGCATCGGATCTTGTTTGTCTATTTCCTCTATCTAGTAATTGTTTCACCCAATAAAGTCTATTAAATTCTGGTACATCGTATAAATGTTTAATTATTGCTATAACAGCATCATAACGCTGTGCTAAAATTAATCGTTCAATAAATTTGTCGGTTGCTTCTTTTAATTGTGGGTGTTTTAGCATTTCATATATCAGAAATGATATGCGTGCAAAAACAATTTCTCTTCTTTGTTCTGCTTCAAGTTCTGCTAGTAAGTTTTGGATATTTTCTTCTATATCTATGGTTGCATCAATCTCCAAATTAGCTTTTTCTGTAAATTCTAAAATAATTGCTAACAGCCAATTATCTCTGTAAATTTGTGGATGAGAAATTGCCATTTGCACAGTCAATTCTATAACACTACTAGCAATTTTTGCTGAAGGAGAAAAAAGCAGAAGTTGAACTCGTTTAAATTGGTTTCCTACATATATAGATTGTTTCTCTAAATAGTCTTTTAATTCCTGTCTCAAATAAGGTAAAGAAAAATCAATAACTTGTGAACTATCTTCTAAGCGTACTGCTGTCAAGTAGCATTTATTCAAAAAATTATTGTCAGGTTGGTTAAGACTGTCTTTCCAAATCTCAATAAGAGACTTTTGTACTTTGGTTTCAATGGTTTTAATTTCATTGGTATTTGTTAGTATTTGTGAAGAATCGGTGACAATTATTGGTGGTTGATCTTCTAATAGAAATGAAACAACTATCTCAAATTCATGAGGACTTAGTTGAGGAAAAAAAGTTGCTGTATATAGAACAGTATTTTTAATTGGTTCATCATTCTTGAATAATGACTTACCTTGTATTTCTTCAGGTGTACTATGAATATTTTCTAATTCTGATTTATCAGAATTATTTTTGGACTTTTTATGTATCTCAAGAAGCTCATTAAACTGTGGACTATTTTTTGTTGTTTGTTCTTTATCATTTCCTGAAGAAGTCTTACTATTTTGCTGAGAATATCTCGAATCGGTTGCTTCAGTTGTTTCTGAGTCTTGCTTGTTATTAATTTCTTGTTTGAGATCCTCTATTTCAGCTACTAATTTTTTAAGCTCAGTACCAATTTCATATTTTCGATCTTCATCTCTTTTTATATCTCTCTCAAGCTTGATTCTATTACTTGAATCTGATTCATGATTTAAATCATCTCTTAATCTTGCTATTTTTTCTGATAAAGTATCACGCTCTTTATAAAGACTTTCACAATCTTCATTAACCTGTTTTAGTTCTTTCTCTTTAAATAAAGACAATGATTGATAGTGTTGAATAGACATAATTATTCGCCTTTGAATTATCCATGTATAATTAAGTTATATGTCAAGTAATTCTATTTTTTCTTCCATTTGTCTTAGTTCTTGGTCAAGTTTATCTAGTTTATTTTGATCTTGGTTAATAATTCTTTCAAGCTTTATTTTATGTGCAGAGTCTGATTCAGAATTTAGATCGCTCTTTAACCGCTCTAATTTGTTAGACAATTGATAACGTTCTTTCTCAAGATTTTCATAATCTTGTTTTAGACGCTCCAATTCCTTTTGTTGTTTAAACGAGGATATTTTAGGTAATGTGGCTATGAAAATTGCACTAGGTACATCCTTACTTCCCCCAGCGTAATAACAAAGGGCAAAGTTTTCATCTAAATTACTGATATTATTGACAAATGGATGTTGCTGACCTGAACGATATTTTGAAGAGTCTGATGTTTTTAGGGGTACTTGTTCAATCAAGTATGTGACTATATCAAGTATGCGTGCAAAACCATCTTGATTTCTTGTTGCCTTACCTGCTAAGGCTTCTAGTAGACAGTTTGTAAAGATACTGTAGGGATCACCTGTATAAGACTTCTCATCTTCACGAGAAGAAGCGATAACCACACGACCTCTACCAGTATCAAGAGCTTGTAATAAACTGGGCGGTACTGGTGATTTGATAAATTTATCTTCTAGGTCTTTGATTGCGGGCATACCTGCTGCATGACAGCAATCTAGTAGGACAACCAGTTTACGAGAGTTAATTGCTTGAATCTTCTGAGTGAACTCATCTCCAGAGATACCTTGATTGGACTGTCCACTGACATAATCGTGCGTTAGCAAGAAATACTCAGATTTTCCATTTAGCTGTTTGATTTGGCCACCATGACCGGAGAAGTAAACAATTACCGTAGCATTAGGGTTTCGGTTAACGTTTTCAATTAATCGATCAAAGGCTACAATAATTTCTGCCCGATTTGCTTCAGCTTCTATCAATATTTCAACTTGATGCTTTGGATATGCGGCACAACCTGGATCAACCAGCACATCATGTAAAGCTGTTGCATCCTTAACTGTAACTGGTAAGTCAAACCCGACACCAATGATGAGAGCGTAACCGTTTGAAAAATTTATACTATTCATATAAAAATTAGAGTCTCAGGACTAGCTTTTTCAAGCTAAATCACGAATGTACTGGATTACCAGAATATGGTTTTTAGTATAATATAGTTTCAATCAATCAAAATATTATTTTATGTATTTTTAAATATTTCGTAACAAAAAGAGCATAATTGTGGACAATAGATAGACGAACGGCTGATACTGAAAGAGACTCAGGTATTTTAAGATAAATTTTCGGGAAACCGTAAAAAAATCAATCAATAACCATTATTTTCTCCTAACCTCTGCTTCACCAACTCTACCGCTAACTGAATCGCTGCTTTCATGCTTGTCGCGTCAGCAATCCCCTTTCCTGCAATATCAAAAGCTGTTCCATGATCTGGTGAAGTCCGCACAAATGGTAAACCAATGGTAGTATTTACAGCCCGATCAAAAGCCATCAACTTCACCGGAATTAAACCTTGGTCGTGATAAAGTGCTAAGTAAGCATCAGCAGGATTTTTGATCACAGAATTACCATACCAAGCAATACCCGGTTTTACCCACATTGTATCTGGGGGAATGGGTCCTTCTAGCTGTAAATGCGGGCGTTTTTGGCGTTCTGATTCCAACCAGGGAATTAACCAATCTATTTCCTCTGTTCCCAGTTGTCCCATTTCTCCACTGTGGGGATTTAACCCAGCGATCGCAATTCTGCCATGTTTAATCCCAAAATCATTTTCTAAACACTCCACCAATAAATCTAATTTCTTTGTCAACAACTGCGGTGTTAAAGTCGCAGCTACTTGAGATAAAGGTATATGGGTGGTAGCAAGTAAAGCGCGAAGAGTCCAACCGGTAAAAGGCGATCGCCCCACAAACAACATCCCAAACCGCTCAACACCAGCTTTTTCGGCTAAAAGTTCCGTTTGTCCCGGATAGTTGTAACCAGCGGCTTTCCAAGCAGATTTAGCGATAGGTCCGGTGACAATTCCATCAAACTCACCTGCCAAAGTTTGAGATATGGCATATTCCATATAAGCAAAACTCGCTGCCCCACTAGCTGCATTTCCCACACCTGTGATAATTTCACCAGCAATAGGGACATCAACTATAGACAAATCAACCGGATTAGCCAAAGCTAGAGAATTATCAATATTTTTACTGATATTTTCATAACTTTTTGTTAATAAAGTTCTATTCCCTACCACCATCACATCACAATTTTGAGTAACTTGAGGATCTGCCAAAGCCTTCAAAATCACCTCAGAACCAATACCCGCAGGATCTCCCAGGGTCAGCACCAACCGTGTCCGTTTATCTTCATTAGTCATTATATTGTAGGGGCGGGGAAACCCAGCCCATCTCCGTCTATTCCCAATTATCATCCCTAAATTGGTTTAGAATTATTTATAGAGGTCTAATACTAATAATTCTGACAATACCTTGTCCATTTTTTGTAGGTCGGGTTAAGCGACAGCGCAACCCGACGCATTTGTTGGGTTATGGCTTCGCCACACTTCGTGAACGTACCTCAACCCAACCTACAAATCAAGACTTTTTTCGATTTGGACAAGGTATTGTTCTGATAGACCTAGTTTAACTGAATCCTGAAAGTTGAAAATGAGATTTGAGTCTTCAAATCAAATTCAGCAGTCTGAAAAACAGGAAACATAAATCAACAATCCACAAAGGAGCATTACAGCAAATGGGCGGCGAAATGTTAAATGCAGCGATGCTATCTTTCGGTCTAATCTTTGTAGGTTGGGCAATTGGCGCTTTGTTACTCAAAATTCAAGGCGCAGAAGAGTAGAGGGGAAGTAGGGGGAGTAGGGGGAGTAGGGGGAGTAGGGGAAGTAGGGGGAGTAGGGGGAGTAGGGGGAGTAGGGGGAGTAGGGGGAGTAGGGGGA
>NZ_VIKY01000002.1:0-31988 GCF_009711925.1 Dolichospermum sp. UHCC 0352
TCTTTTCCTTTAACTTTGAACTCGTAAATTATCATGGTTTCGACCTAAACACCACGAAGCTATGCTAACTCACGAATCATAATCTTGTCAACAGGAAAAACTTTCAGTGGAGGCTGAAGCCTCTATCTGGCTTTCATCCCTTGCCTAAAGGACAGTTGAGTTTTTCCGCCACGCTCCAAAACTCAACTTCAAGGGTTTTCAGCCTAGTCTCTTATAAGGTTTAAAATTTAGGTAATAAATCAGCTTGTTTACAAATTGCATTGGCAGTAATGCGATGCCTACGGCGAGCGCAGCTATCAATTGCACGATGTCTTTTGACGGGAATGGTTTTTACATCATTAGTATAAATAGAATGATTGCCACCTTCCCGCAATAAATAAAATCCATTTTCTTCCAAATACTTAATTAAATCTTTTCGTTTTACGGACATGATTATACTTCTACAGGAATTTGTTCAAGTAAAGAGTTTCCTGTGGGAATTTCTTTATTTTGCTGATGATAGGCAAGAATCATTTCTTTGAGTGCATCTTGTAACATAGCTCTACAGATTTCTAGTGTTTCTCCTTCGGTAATGATTTCTTGCCATTCAATCAGTTGTCCCATATATCCACTATTTATTTTGGTATATTTTGCGGTGTATGTAGTTAGCATAAGATATTAATCAAGAGTATTTTCTAAATTATAACTTTTTTTGAGCGATAGCGAAGCGCGACCTAGATATGATAAGCGCAAAGGAATATAAGGAACTAAGCTAGTTTCCCCTAAAGAATTCGATTTTTCAATAAATTGCCAGCGTTTTTTTAATGTCATTTAGTTGTTTTTGGTTGTAAATGTTCCTGTAACATATCAGTTAAAGTTTTTTCGGCGGCAAAAGCATCATAAAGCGACCAAACTTCATAAGTTTTACCATTTTCAAGCAAATCTGGATTTTGTTCATCTCTAGCTAATTCTGTGGCTAAAAATTGAATAGCTTTGATTTTTTCTTGATGAGATAATTTTTGCAGTGATGGTAAAATTTCGGTCAATGTCATAGAAATATAGGGTAAAAGTTATTTACATTATACTGCGATTCCTAGGTCGCGCTTCGCTATCGCTCTTTATTCTCTACAATTACAAAAAAGCGATCGCACTCTGATTCCACCAAAAAGGCGATCATACTTCGTTCTGTATAACTACAGAAAAGCATTTGCGAGAATCGGGAATTTTTGCCCCAGCCATTCGTCCCCCCACAGTTAGCACCAGCCGGATTAGAATATCTGTAATGGCTACCCATGAGTTAGGACATATTCAGAAATTGGTAGAAGTGATCAAAAGTATGGAAGGGTAAGGCTTTATTGAGTTTAGCAGCGATAGCGAAGCACTGCTGCAAGCAGTTCGCCTGGAATGTTACGGTAATGAAAATTATTTCGCGCAAAGTCGCAAAGGAGCAAAGACGCAAAGAAAGAGATTTTCTTTTTAACCCATTGTAGAGATTTAGCAAAAAATTAAATCCTGGATATCCTGATTCTGACAATTATTATATAATCAATTTTGCTTACCTACTTATCAATAAGTAATCTCACTGGAAAATTTTATGCCTGTTTTTCTACAAACTCTGAAAGAGCAAGGTCTTCTTAACCAAGTTCAGATCACAATATGTAATGTAGGTTCACGGAAACTATCATCAGCAGATGATTATGGCGCTGGAGATTGGAACGTTTTTGCACCTAACTTAACTATTTATGGTTTTGATGCTGATGCTGATGCTTGTGAAGCGGCAGAAGCCGAACTGGAATCAAAAGGAATAAATTGGACTGAAAAACATATTCCTTTAGCTCTGGGTAAATGTATAGGTGCTGTTACTCTATATGTAACTAAACACCCCATGTGTAGTTCATTGTATGAACCAAATGAGCCATTGCTTTCCAGATTTGTAAATTTGCCAGAATTAGCAGGTTTGGATTTTACTATAGAAATTGAGACAACGACATTAGATGCTTTTTGTCAAGCAGAAGGAATTGAGACAATAGATTTCTTGCAGATAGATGTGCAAGGTGCAGATTTAGACGTTTTACAAGGAGCATCTGAGATTTTAACACGTGGGGTGTTGGGGGTGCAGATTGAAGTTGAGTTTTCGCCTTTATATTTAAATCAACCTTTGTTTGCTGATGTGGATACCCATCTCAGAAAAAATGGTTTTACATTATTTAACTTAGCAACTGCCTATCGTCCTCGCGCCCGTTCACCAATAGTATCAAAAAATCGCTCTGGACAGATACTCTGGGGAGATGCTTTCTATCTTCAAGATCCTATAGATAAAAATGTCAATCCTGTTGTTAAAGAACCTGGTAAAATCTTCAAAGTAGCTTGTGTAGCTGATGTTTTAGGTTTTCCTGATTACGCTTTAGAGCTATTAGAGTACCTGACAGTTAATTATGGAGACAATCCACAATACAACTTTGCCAAAACTATTATGAAGAGTTTATCTCAATTTCCCGAATTAGTAGAACAAGGCTTAGATTCCCTAGCTGTAGTTAATAATATTCGTCCTTATGTTAATAAATAAACTCAAGTTCGTAGTGAGGACTTCAGTCCTCATTATTCAAAATCTGAGTGATAAATCACTCACTACTAACTAGAATCAATATTGAGTCTCTAACATAATCAAATCAAAATCATGGAAAACCAAGAGCAGCGTTTGTAATAAGTGAAAAACTTCTATCTTTTCTACAGGGTTGCCAGTCAGAGGATTAAAAGGTCTAAACTTTTGCCAATATTCCACTAAAGACATCATTGATAGAGACTGATCAAATAAAGGTAACAAGCAGAGAGCCATTAAGCTATCTATATTAACCACATCATTCTTTAAACCTAAATCTTGAGACAGAGAAAAGACTTTTCCTTCTGTTACACAAGTTATTCGTAGGTTGGGTTGAGGTAACAAAACCCAACATTACCAATGATTTCGTTGGGTTATGGCTAACGCCTCCCGTCAGGGATACGTTCTATTGCTTGGCGTTCACGCAGTGTCCCCCAGGGATACGTTCACGTGACCCAACCCAACCTACCATATAATGACTTTTTGAGGCTTAACCGAGCATTATTGGGAAGCGATGCCTACGGCGAGCGAAGCTATCGCCCTCTTTCAGCAGTCTTTACAACTCAATGAAAGCATTGGGGATATCCAAGGTAAAGCCATGACATTATGGTGGTTAGGGCATATCGCAAAACAACAAGGATGACAATTATGAAGCCGCTAAATATGGCAACTAGAAGATGAATATGAGCAATTACCATAGGTTTTATAGGCAATTAGGATATTATAAAAATAGCGTAAAAGGTGAATCAGATGGTTGTCACAATTTCTGAAGCTAAAAAAAATCCAGTTGGAGCTTTGCTATCAAATCTAACATGGGAAACTCTAGAAAAATTAGATGCAGATTTGGCAGAAACTGGAGCGCAGTTAACTTATTTAGATGGGTATTTAGAAATTATATCTCCATTATCTGATGCCCATGAAGAACCTAAAAATACTTTAGGTCAGCTTTTAGAGATTTATATGCGGGTGAAAAATATTCGTTTTTATGGACGTGGTAGTACAACAATTGGGACAAAAGAATTAGGCGCACGCAAAGAACCAGATGAGTCTTATTGTCTGAGTAAACGCAAACCAGTTCCAGACTTGGCAATTGAGGTAATAGTCACCAGTGGTGGAATTGACACCCTAGAAATTTATCGTCGAGTCGGAGTATCAGAGGTTTGGTTTTGGCAAGATGGTGTAATTTCGGTTTATTGTTTGCGTTCTACAGGATATGACTTAGTAAGTAAGAGTGAATTATTACCAGAATTGGATTTGCGGTCACTAGAGTTTTATTCTCGAATGGCAGATCAATATGATGCAGTGAATGCTTTTATGCAATCTTTGATGTAGAGAAGCGATGCCTACGGCGAGGGAAGCTATCGCCCTCTACCAGCAGTCTTTACAAATCAGTGAAAGCATTGGCAATATCCAAGGTAAAGCCGCAACTTTGCACTGTTTAGCTAACAAATGGCAAACAGTTAAGGTACTTTCTTAAACTTCCAAATTTTGAAAGTGCTGCAACAAACATCAAAACAAGAAACTGATGGTATAAATATGCTGGTTATCAAGCTATCCTTAACTCCTTATCTTCATCGCTATTATTATTTTCTTCCATTTTTCTTCGATAGATAATTCCATTCAAACTTATAAAAGAGACGTTTCATGAAACGTCTCTACATTGTTTTTCAAAACATCTAATCAACTTTAAACCTAGCTAACAATTCCTCACGGGAAAGATTAGATAAATTAAGTAATAACTGGGTTCTTTCCGTTAAAGAAAGTTCCATCATCGGAATCACAATAGTAGATAACTCCTCATCTAAATTACCAAAACGCACCGCTAACAAACTCTCGACCATCAAACGCTGTCCGTCTTGTTGTCCTTCCTGTCTTCCTTCCTGTCTTCCTTCTTCTATTCCCTCTTGTTTCCATTCTTCACACTGTTTAAGATATGCTGGTGATAAACTCATAATTAACTCCCTTACTTCTTCATCATTGACATCACTATTCAATTCTAAATTTTTCTGCCAAGATGCGAAAATTGCTACCAGTTTGTTCAATTTATCATTCTCTCGTGAAAGTTCAACAACTTTGCTGATAGCTTCAGTTTGAGTTTTGCCTTTTCCCATTGCCCTTAACCATAGTGTATCCTCTATTATGGGTAATTGGTTAATAGCAACAATAGCCGCTTTCTGGTATTTTGGCAGAAAATAAACTCCTTTTTCCCATCCCTCCTTTGTTTTTGCTCCAAACCCTTCCAAGATTCTTTCAGAACAAGTTGGTGTTAAAATCCATAGAAAGGGTAATTCTTCTTCAGAGATAGAACGTTTTTCTCTTTTTGCTTGTCTTAACAATTCACCCTGAACACTATACAATTTTAACAAACAACTCCTAATTTCTACCTCATTAGGTGCATTACGGTAAGGTTCAAAAAGACAGCTTGTAACTGCCATTTTTCCTAATAATCCTAATTCTGAATTTATAACTGTTGTTGTCGGAACAAACCAAACATCTATTTCCTGAACTTCGCTTTTTACATCTTTACTGGTTTTGACCTCTCCTAAAGGTGCTAATAATTCTTCTAGATATTCTTTAGCAAGTTGGTCGTGCGGTTGTCTTGTCATAAATTAGTATTTTCTTATATCAGTATATAAAGTTTTATTATCCCGATTCTCAAAGCGTGAGGGAAATTATCAATAATCTGCACAAATCAAGGCATTAGACCTTTATGATACAATAATACTAACTCAATTAAGAACTCTCCCCTAATTTTTTTCATTTTCCAATCATCAATCCATGAACAAAAGGTGATCAAAAAGTCGGGGATCTCGGTTATTTGTATCACCTATCACCTACTGCTATGACCTTTGACTTTCCTAATACCGCCCTTTCCGTAGCTGGTTTAACCGACTATCTAAAATTACTCTTAGAACAAGATGAAATTCTCAGACAAGTGTGGGTAACTGGAGAAGTTTCCAGCACCAATCATCACCAGAGTGGGTTATTTTTTACATTAAGAGATACTGATAGTACAGCCGCGATTAAGTGCGTGGCTTGGAAAAGTCAAGTAGCAAAATTAGCACAAATGCCAGCTTCTGGTGAACAGTTAATTATTTTAGGCAGTATTCGTATTTACCCGCAACGGGGAGAGTATCAATTAACAGTGTGGCAAGCCTTACCTGCGGGTGTAGGTTTACAGGCATTACGCTATCAACAACTGAAAAATCGCTTACAGGCTGAGGGACTATTTGATACAGAGAGAAAAAGATACTTTCCCTCACATCCGCAAATTATCGCCGTTATTACGTCCCCAACAGCAGCCGCTTGGGGTGATATTCAAAAAACCCTTAAACATAGATATCCCGGCTTACACATCTTATTTTCTCCCGCAACAGTACAAGGTGAACAAGCACCAGCATCTATCGTAAAAGCCATTGAACGGGTTAAAAAAGATGGACGTGCAGAAGTATTAATTTTATCAAGAGGTGGTGGTGCTGTTGAGGAATTAGCTTGTTTTAATGATGAAAGAGTGGTTATGGCTGTTGCTAATTGTCCAATTCCCGTTATTACTGGTATTGGACATGAAAGGGATGAATCCTTAACTGATTTGGTGGCCGATTTATGCGTACATACACCAACAGCCGCAGCGGAAACCGTAGTACCTGCATTGGCTGATTTGCAAATTCAACACCAACAGCGAATTACAGGCTTGTGTACAGCCGTAAATTCATCATTAGCAGCTAGGGAAAAGCAACTTCAAGGATTAAAACATCGGTTGCGTCAATTGCGGTTAGATAGACAAGTAGAACAGGAAAGAGACAAGTTATCTTGGAAACATCGGCAATTATTACAGGTAACAACGGGAAAATTACAACAGGCCGACCAACACTTAGAAATGTTACGACAAAAATTGGCTAGTATTGACCCCAAGTCCGTTTTACAGCGTGGCTATGCAGTGGTGATAACAGAAAATGGTGTAATTCCTCGTTCTGTATCAGAATTAACTATAGGAGAAAATTTAGTGATTCAGTTGGCACAAGGTAAGGTAACAGTTAAAGTTATAGAAGTTACTGAAGGTTGAGTTCTGGAAAATATATTTTCAGACTTGAGGCTTCATACTCAGGATGCTCTACTGTACGCTGTAAGCTATGTCCTATCATGATTCTGCCTTATTACAAAAAATCTCTGTCGAGATTTGTCAATCAATTATTGCTATTCAAAAACAGCAACCAGAATTCTTGATTGCAAAATATCGAACTATTAACTGGCAAATATCTACAAATAAATCGGCTTTAAGTACAAAATTCACAGCCATACTCAGTCAAACTCAAAGCTGGGATGAATTATTACAAAGACTGCAATCATCACTTAAAGCGGTGCTTGTTCCCGCAGCTTTTGATTCACAAATACTATCAGATTTAATATCTGCTGTTGAGCAGCTAAATCCAGAAAATATTGATGTAAATACTAACCATTTACTCCAACGACAATCTGCTAGTATAACTATTTTGCTTTTAGATGCAGAAAACCTGCAACTAAACACGAATACAGAAAAGTTTTTAACTACAATTTGTCATTGTCCTGTACAAGTTAAAATTGCTTTTGCTAATTGGTCAAATCGCGGAAAGTTGGATGTAGAATTACATGAACGTGGCTATGATTTAATTCATGTTCCTGCTGGTAGAGATAATGCTGATGGTAAAATGATTGCGGTGGGTTCTTCTATTCATGAACGCTATCCTCATGTGAAGGAGGTGTTTGTTTGTTCGTCAGATAAGGTAATGACAAACTTATGTAATACACTACAACAAAATGGGATATTAGTTTATCAAGTTACTCAGCATGGAGAAAATATTAAAGTATTCAATAGTTTAACAAGTGAAACTATTAATTATTCTCTTAAACCTTTGCCAGAGATACCATCTATAGAGCAGTTTCTTTTGCAAATGAAGGGTTTGATTAAATTACAACAAAAACAAACTAAAAGTTATTGGATTAAGCTTTCGATTCTGTCTAAATTATTTAAAAGCAAACATCAATTAACCATTAGCCAAATTATTGCTCATCACTTTCCCGGTAAGCAAGCCAAAGACGTATTTATTCACTATCCATCTGAGATTGTAGTTCATCAAATTGATGAGAAATCTGAATTATATGTCACCCTTTTTGAACATCATCAATCGAAATCAGAAAATACTCAGGATAATTCACAACAGGAAATTCTGACATCAAAAGTATTATTTCCTATTAATTCTCCCGCAGATTTAGAGCAAGCAATCAAGAATGTTTTGACTAATTTAAGCAAGGTAGATAATCATAAATCTGTTGATATTAGTATTTTGGCAAGTAAATTTTATCAGCAATATGGTAAACCAATAACTGAACAAATCAAACAATTAAAGATTGGGGGTAGTTTTGCTAAATTTCTCCATTCTTGTCATTCTTTGCAAATTCAGCAAGTCGGTAAAAAATGGGAAGTGGGTGTGAAAAAATCTGGACTATGATTTGTTGGATTTGGATAATTAATTTGATTTAGAGGATTAAACCCAGAATACCGAGATAGACTGTACTATAAATATAGTCTGTAAAGAAATGTAAATATTATGATGCTACAAGATAAAGTTATTGTCATTGTCGGTGCTACTGGTGGTATTGGTTCTACCTTAACTCGTCAGTTATCCTCCACTGGTGCGAGGTTGGTACTTGTAGCTAGAGACGGGGAAAGTTTAGCAGCATTAGCTAATGAGTTATCAGGAGAGGTGCTGACAGTTCCTACTGATATTACTCAACCTCAACAGGTAGACGCATTAATTCAAAGGACAATAGCTCAGTTTGGACAAATTGATGTTTTGGTAAATGCAGCCGGAGCGGGTATTCTCAAAGCCTACAACACCATTGAATCGGCAGATTTAGATGCAATGCTGGATTTGAATTTAAAAGGCTGTTTTTACACCACTCAAGCCGCAGCGAAGGAGATGCAAAAACGGAAATCTGGTCATATTTGTAATGTTGTCGGTATTCTTGGTAAACATTCAATGCCTATGGCTGCGGCTTATTCTGCGTCTAAGTTCGGTGTGGTGGGTTTTAGTAAATGTATAGCGGAAGAACTGAAACGCTTTGGGGTGAAAATTACGCTTTTTTACTTTGGGGGGATAGATTCTTCTTTTTGGGATAAGGTAAATTTAAAAGTAGATCGGAGTAAAATGCTGAGTTGTGAAACTGCGGCAAATGCTATTTTTTATGCTTTATCTGCCGAACCCCAGGCTATACCCATGGAAATTAATATTCAACCTGAGAGTCATTTATTTTTTTAGTATGTCATAGATAAAGGTGATAGTAAATACTGGATTTAAAATAAATTATGCTGCAAATTGATCACGTTCACTTTTATGTCGAAGATGCCCAAAGGTGGCGAGATTGGTTTGTTTATTGTCTTGGTTTTCAAACAGTAAATGATGGCTTTTTTCCAAGTCTTTCTCATCATCAAAAATCGTTACATACTCGGACAGAAGTGGTGAAAAGTGGATCTGTCTACTTTTTACTTTCTTCTGCGATTTTACCGACTAGCCCGGTGGCTGAGTTTTTGCGTCAACATCCTCCCGGTGTGGCTGATATAGCCTTTGTAGTTGATGATGTGGAAGCTTTGACCGCAAGGGCTATAAGTAATGGGGCCAGGATTCTCCAACCTGTTGAAGATGCTGGATTTTGTCAGTATGCCAAAATTGCTGCTTGGGGTGGTTTAAATCATACGTTAATTACTAAAAATACCGCAAAAATAGCAGATAACGAAAATATTTTACATGGTTCTATTACGGCGATTGATCATCTAGTTTTGAATGTGGGAGTTGGTGAATTAGAAACTGCTGTTAATTGGTATCAAAAAATATTTGATTTTCAACCTCAACAAACTTTTAATATTAAAACTGATCGTTCTGGTTTGCATAGTCAGGTAATGATTTCACCTCATGGTAATATTCAATTACCAATTAATGAACCGGCTTCGCCTAGTTCGCAAATTCAGGAGTTTTTGGATGTAAATCGAGGGGCAGGTATTCAACATATTGCTTTATTAATACCTGATCTTGTGAATGCAATTTCTCGATTTCGGGCTGCTGGTTTATCTTTTCTTTCTGTTCCCCAAAGTTACTATTCCCAGCTACAACAACGATATAAATTTTCTCTGTCAACTGAAGAATTACAAGCTATATCTCATCAGGAAATTCTGGTAGACTGGCATGAAAATTCTCACCCAGGTCAGTTATTATTGCAAATTTTCAGTCAACCAATTTTTTCAAAACCAACTTTCTTCTTTGAGTTTATTGAACGTCGTTCTTTTGCCCAAGGTTTTGGAGAAGGTAATTTTCTGGCTTTATTTCAAGCTATTGAACGCGAACAAATTAAACGCGGTATTGATTTCCCTTCCAGCCAGGGAATAAATTCCCTGTCTAAAAGCTAAAGTCGGTTAAAACCGACTATTTTATCAGCATAAATAGGATAATTTTTAATGCTCACCTACTTACTGGGAACGTTGAATGTTACCTGCTTTTACCCAACCTTCTTTATCGGTATCAGCAATGCGAATTTTTTGCCATTTTTTATCGGCGCTTTCTTCTAAAATAATTACTTTTTTATTACCACCAACTCCACCAGTTGTGGGAGAATTCGCATCTGGTTCTGCTCGCATACTTAGTCCTTGCGCCCAAGTAACAGTTCCTTCGTAAGCATCTGGTGGTAATGGTTTGGGTGATTCTGTGGGTGTGGGAGTGGGAGTAGCTGTAGGGCTAGATGTGGGGTTGGGAGTAGCTGGTTTTTGCGGTTGAGATTTGGGAGTGGCTTTGGGCTTTTTAATTTGTTTAGAAGGATTATCGTTAGCATACAGTGGCTTGGGAGGAGTTACTGCGGTACGGTTAACAAAATATAGGGCAACTGTTAAGCCAGTACCTAATAAAACTGCGATCGCTAAAATAAAACCGAGTATAACTTTAAGTAAGTTTGTAAGCATATAGTAGGGAATTGGTAATTGGTAATTGGTAATTGGTAATTGGTAATTGGTTAGTTTTTTTCTTCTTTCTTCCTTCTTTCTTCTTTCTTTTCTTCCTCCTGACTCCTGACTCCTGACTCCTAACTCCTGACTCCTGACTCCTGACTCCTGACTCCTGACTCCTGACTCCTATAATTGACGTTGAATGCGATCGCTTAAAGGACTATATTTAGATGCTAGACGCGCCCTACCGGCGGCTGCCCATTCTTGGAGTTTTTGAATCTGTTCCACAGCGGTTCGCGCTAAGGGGATAATTTGACTAGCAGCCTCTAAAATATCATCAGTGGTGAAATCACGGTTTTGACTAAAGCCAATGTGCATGGCTTCAATTAACGTTTGTTCAATTTCTGCACCGGAAAAATCGGGAGTTTCGTAGGCTAATCTTTCGATTTCATAGCTGTTCAAATTATGGGGACGCAATCGGGATAAATGCACATTGAAAATGGCTTTTCTTTCTTCTTGGCTGGGTAAACCGACAAAGAAAATTTCATCAAATCGCCCTTTTCTTAACATTTCTGGTGGTAACGCCTGAATATCATTAGCAGTAGCCACAACAAATACAGGAGAAGTTTTTTCCGCTAACCAATTGATAAAAGTCCCAAATACCCGGCTGGTAGTTCCTGCATCACCTTTGCTACCCAAACCCGAAAAAGCTTTATCAATTTCATCAATCCAAAGTATACAGGGAGCGAGCGCTTCTGCGACTTGAATCATTTGCCGGGTGCGGGATTCTGACTCACCCACCAAACCACCAAATAACCGCCCTACGTCTAATCGTAACAGAGGTAAATGCCAATGGTGAGCGATCGCTTTGGCCGTTAAAGATTTACCAGTTCCTTGAATTCCCACCAACATTAACCCACGGGGATAAGGTAAACCATATTGTCGGGCTTTTTCGCTAAACGAACCCCCACGCCGAATTAACCAATCTTTCAAATTATCCAAACCACCAATATCAGTAATTTCCTCAGTGGCGGGGTAAAAATCAAGAATTTGGGTTTGGCGGATAGTTTGCCGCTTTTCTGCCAAAACTAAATCTACATCTTCCGGTTCTAATTGTCCATGAGTGGCGATTCCTCGCGCCAATACCCGGCGGATTCTTTCCATAGACAACCCTTGACAAGAACGCACCAAATCATCCAAAAACTTGCCAACAGGGGGATTCCCGGTGGCTTGTAACAACCGTTCCACCTCCATTTTGATTTCCGAGGCGTTAGGTAGGGGAAACTCAACCACCGTCAGCACTTCCGTCAAATCGTCAGGAATAGCGACGCGAGGGGATAATAGGACAATATTTTTCGGTTGTGATTTCAGCAGTTTGGCTAAATTACGAAGTTTACGAGAAATAGCCACATCATCCAAAAATCTATGATAATCTCGTAAAATCAACACCGCAGGTGCAGCAGCAGTCAACTTTTCCACAAACTCCAAAGCCTGTAACGGGTTACGTTTACCAAACCCCACATCATTGGGACTTCCTTGATAACCGTCCACAAAATCCCAAGTATACACCGGACGATTACCTTGATTTATCGCCTCTTCCCGAATCGCCGCTTCTACCCGTTCTTCCTCATAAGTAGGAATATAAATCAACGGATAACGAGCGCGGAGTAACAATTTAAACTCATCACGAAAATTCATAAAATTAATTATTTTTAAATTTAGAAATTCAGGATTTTAAAAAAATCTCTAACTTATGATACATTATTAGCTGGTTATAGCGGCATGCACTTGAATAAGATCCTAAAATCCGGTTTTAGCTGACTGCTAACCACTGATAGCTGAATGCTTACACTTATTTTTTATCTCAGTGTCAAACTCAAACCTTGTTGATCTAAAATACAAATTAGGGTATAATTTTCATAAAACAGATTTTTATCTCTAAATCACCATGAATAAAGTTACATTAGAGATTCCTGATCAATTAATGAATCAATTGCAAAATCAATCTGATTCTTTACAAAATATTTTGCTTAAAGCTCTGGAAGCATATTTAGCGAAAGAACAATCAAATTTAATTAAAACTAAGACTTGGGAACTCTGTGGAAGTTTAGAAATTCCTAATCCTGATCCTGAATTTATAATTAAAGATCAAAAAGCAGAACTATCTACTAACTATGCAGAACATATTGATGATGTTTTATATTAAACTCAAGTATTTTAATATAAAACCATGAATCAAGAAATAATTGTTGATACCTCAGCTTTAATTGCTTTTTTCGTTAAATCTGAAACCAATCATCAAATAGCAAAGCAATATACATACCATAATCTAAATCATCGCTGGATTATCTTAGAAACAGTATTTGATGAGACAGTCACTTGGATTAGAAGTAAAATTTCTAGTGCTGCTTCTATTAAAATTGGTCAAGTTTTAAGAACTGAACATCGTTACATCAATATTTCTGATCAAGATGACCAGCTTATCTGGGAGACTTTTTGTAAATATAATGATAAAGAATGGAGTTATACTGATTGTTCTATTTTAGTAATGGCAAATCGTTTAAGTGTCTTTGAAGTTTTTGCCTTTGATGAGCATATTCGTCAGATGGCAGGATTAGGTATTATTTGTGTGCCATAAAAAATATCTCACAAAACATAAATTCGATTTTTTGTCAATGGTTAATTTCTAAATCATATCAAATTATAAGTTATATTCTTTATATAAAATAATAAATACAGTCAATATCTACCACAAATAAAAAAATCTATGCTTACCCAAGTTAAAAAACAAATCAACTGGAAACCCATTATCAAAAAATTCGTCGCTGTTCTCGGTGAAAAAGGCGTAGTTCAACGCAAAGAAGAACTTCTCACCTATGAATGTGACGGTTTAACCAGCTATAAACAATGTCCCCCAGTCGCAGTATTACCCAGAACCACAGAACAAGTCTCAGAAATTGTCAAAATTTGCAATCAATATTCCGTTCCCTTCATTGCTAGAGGTTCAGGAACAGGTTTATCTGGTGGGGCTTTACCAACGGAAAATTCTGTTTTAATTGTCACTTCTTTAATGCGACAAATCCTTAGTATTGATTTAGAAAATCAACGGGCTGTAGTGCAACCAGGAGTAATTAATAGTTGGGTGACTCAAGCTGTTAGTGGTGCTGGTTTTTACTTTGCACCTGACCCTTCTAGTCAAATTATTTGTTCTATTGGTGGCAATATTGCCGAAAATTCTGGAGGAGTCCATTGTTTAAAATATGGTGTGACAACAAATCATGTTTTGGGCTTAAAACTTGTCCTTCCTAACGGTGAAATAGTTGATGTTGGTGGACAAATTCCCGAAACCCCAGGTTATGATTTACCTGGTGTATTTGTGGGTTCAGAAGGAACATTAGGAATTGCCACAGAAATCACCCTGAAGATTCTCAAGAGTGCGGAATCTATTTGTGTCTTACTAGCAGATTTTACTAGCGTAGATGCTGCGGCTGCCACCGTTTCTGATATTATTAGCGCGGGGATTATTCCCGGTGGCATGGAAATGATGGATAATATTAGTATCAATGCTGTAGAAGATGTTGTTGCCACTAATTGTTATCCTCGTGATGCGACGGCAATTTTGTTAGTAGAAATTGATGGTTTAGAAGTAGAAGTTTCTGCCAATAAACAGCGAGTCATAGAAATTTGCAAAAAGAATGGGGCGCGAAATGTTACTAGTGCTAGTGACCCAGAAACTAGATTAAAATTATGGAAAGGCAGAAAAGCAGCTTTTGCGGCTGCGGGACATATTAGCCCTGATTATTATGTGCAAGATGGGGTAATTCCTCGCACTCAATTACCTTATGTTCTCCAGGAAATTGAAAGATTAAGTCATGAATATGGTTATCCCATTGCCAATGTTTTTCATGCTGGAGATGGTAATTTACATCCATTAATTTTATTTGATAATTCTGTACATGGAGAATTGGAAAAAGTCGAAGAATTGGGAGGAGAAATTCTCAGGCTATGTGTAAGAGTAGGTGGAAGTATTTCCGGTGAACATGGTATTGGTGCTGATAAAAAATGCTATATGCCAGATATGTTTAGTGAAGCTGATTTAGAAACAATGCAATGGGTAAGACAGGTATTTAATCCCCAAGGTTTGGCAAATCCTGGCAAGATTTTTCCCACACCTCGCACTTGTGGAGAAGCAGCAAAAGCATCTATTCAACAATTCTCAGGTGTAGAAAGATTCTAAGAAAGGAGTCAGGAGTCAGGAGTCAGAATGAAGAATCAATATTTTTCTGTTCCCTGTTTCCTGTTCCCTCTTCTCTGTTCCTTGTTTTATCAAAAAATATTCATATCTTTATCTAATCCCGACAATAAAATTGGATTTTGTAGTTATATAGATATTAGCAATCTAGACTTATTTAACTAATGAATTCTGTATTACGGCGGTTTTTTGTGTATTTTTTGTGTTTGGGATTTGTCATTAGTTTAACAATATTTCCAATTTCTGCAAATCCTAGTTATACTCAAAATTCAAATTCTCTACCTGTAACTACAGAAATTCGTGGTGTTTGGCTGACTAATGTTGCTAGTGGTGTACCTGGTGGGTATGGAAGACTCAGTGAATTATTAAATTTTAAATTGTCATGACTCTACCTAATTGGATTACTTTTTCTCGACTGCTAGGAATACCTTTTTTACTTTACGGTTTATACAATCCCACAAATCAAGCAAAGTGGATATGTTTGACAATATTTTTAATTGCAGCGTTAACTGATTGGTTAGATGGATATTTAGCCAGAAAACTTAACCAAATTAGCGAGTTAGGTAAGTTTCTTGATCCTTTAGTAGATAAATTATTGGTACTTGCACCATTGTTAGTATTGGTAGAATTGGGAAAAATTCCAGCTTGGGCAGTGTTTATAATTTTAGCACGGGAATTAGCGATCGCAGGTTGGCGAGTTAATCAAACTACTATTACTGGGGCAAATATTTGGGGTAAACTGAAAACGGTTAGTCAAATCATCGCCATATCTCTACTAATTGCCCCCTTATCTCCAACTTGGCAAACTCCGGTTTTAATTGCCTTTTGGATATCTGTAATCTTAACAATTGTTTCCGGAATAATTTATCTCATTCCCCCAACAATTAGTGAGGAAAAATAAATTTATTAAAATGAAACTCGAAATTAAAAAAGGTGGCGAAATCTGCTTTTTTAATTCATTAGTATTCAAATTCAGCAATAAAAAACCCTGGCGAAACTGACCAGGGTTAATTAGGAGAAAATTTGAATGACGATTAGATACAAATACTCAGCGCAATTAACGTCAATGCAGGATAAATCCTACCCCTAGCCTTCATCCCTCGTCTAAAGAACAGGTGTGGCTGACTCAGTCAGCCACACCTTCAAGGGTTTTCGGCATTTTCCTTATAACTTTTCCATGCCTAGTCCCTTGCTATGTCCTATACTTGGCTGAGACACTATTTTTAGCAGTGCTAGAGATAGCTACGCTGACCTGCGGTAACGCCCAATAAGAGAGATAAATGACGAACGGACTGAACGGACAAAACGGACAAAAGAAAAAATTAGAAACTCAGCTTTGGAATATTGCCGATTCTCTACGGGGCAAGATGAACGCCGATGAGTTTCGGGATTATTGCTTAGGGTTTATTTTCTATAAGTACCTATCCGAGCGTCAGCATCTTTACGCCAATGAGATTTTGGCGGAGGATAAGATTGATTTTTTAAAGCTTGATGAATCCTCGGAAGATGGGCAGGAATATTTAGCAGCAATTAAAGAAGAATCTATTGCCGAATTGGGTTATTTTTTGAAGCCATCTGAGTTGTTTAGTTCTCTGGCTAAACGGGCATTAGGCAATCAGGCGGATAAGGATGAGATTAGTGATGAGGAGTTAGAACAGAGTTCAATTTTTATTTTGGGGGACTTGACGGATGTTTTAAACAACATTGAACGCTCCACAATGGGCGGGGAAAGTGAGGAGGATTTTGATCATTTGTTTGAGGATCTGGATCTGAATTCGACGAAATTGGGGCGGACTCCGAAGGCCAAAAATGCGTTAATTGCCAAGATTTTAGTGCATTTGAATAAAATTGATTTTCGGCTAGAGGATACGGAAAGCGATGTACTGGGGGATGCATACGAATATTTGATTGGGCAGTTTGCCAGTGGTGCAGGTAAAAAAGCAGGGGAGTTTTACACACCCCAGCAGGTTTCTAAGGTATTGGCGAAGATTGTGACGACGGGGAAAAGTCGGTTGAAGTCGGTTTATGACCCAACTTGTGGTTCGGGATCTTTGTTGTTGCGGGTAGCGCGGGAGGTAGAATCAGTCGGGGATTTTTACGGACAAGAAATGAACCGCACAACTTACAACTTGGCGCGGATGAACATGATTTTGCATGGGGTACATTATCGGAATTTTGATCTTAGGCAAGAGGATACGCTGGAGAAACCCCAGCATGAGGGGATGCGGTTTGAGGCGGTGGTGGCAAATCCGCCGTTTTCGGCCAATTGGAGTGCGAATAAGCTGTTTGAGTCAGATGATCGCTTTAGTCAATATGGGAAGTTAGCCCCGGCTTCTAAGGCTGATTTTGCCTTTGTCCAACACATGATTCATCATCTGGATGAAAACGCCATTATGGCGGTGGTGTTGCCCCACGGGGTTTTGTTTCGTGGTGCGGCAGAGGGGCATATTCGTAAGTATCTAATCAAGGAAAGGAATTGGTTAGATGCGGTGATTGGGTTGCCAGCGAATATTTTTTATGGGACGAGTATCCCAACTTGTATTTTAGTGTTTAAGAAGTGTCGGGAATATCCTGACGATATTTTATTTATTGATGCCAGTGCCTATTTTGAAAAAGCGAAGAATCAGAACTATTTGCGGGATGAGGATGTTGATAAAATTGTCTCTACCTATCGCCAACGGTTGGAGGAGGAAAAGTATAGCTATCGCGCCCCGTTAGCGGAGATTGCCGAGAATGATTTTAATTTGAATATTCCCCGTTATGTGGATACTTTTGAGGAGGAGGAGGAGATTGATTTAGATGCGGTGGCTAGGGAGATCCGGGAAATTGATCGCAATATGGTGGAGACGGATCAATTAATTCGGGGTTTTTGTAGGGAGTTGGGGATTGAAGCACCGTTTTAGAGGCTGGGGAAATTGTCAGAATTTTTTTGTCAGAATCAGGATATCCAGGATTTAAGGATTTACAGGATGAAAGTAGAGATTTCATCACCAATTACCCATTACCCATTACCCATTACCCATTACCAATTACCCTATGCTAGTATCTTCCTCTCAACTTTACGAGCAGTTTATTCAACAGGTAATTGGTTTAAGTCAAAAAAAAGATTTTTCCTTAACTGCTTTAATAAGTAAATATGTGAGTATGAATTATCAACTTAAATTAGAGCAAATAGACAAGCTAAAAGTTTGGCTAGATGACTTTAGACCCTTTGACACAACAATGATCGCGGAACTCAAAAAGCTGTATGATGTCCGCTTTACTTATAACTCTAATGCCATTGAAGGGAATACTTTAACTCAAAGTGAAACCGAGTTAGTGTTAACTAAAGGGATTACAATTGGTGGTAAGACTCTTGATGAACATTTGGAGGTGATTGGACATAAAGAGGCGATAGACTATATTGAGAGTTTAGCCCAAAAAGATACAGAAATTAATGAATGGGAAATTAAACAAATTCACAATCTGATTCTGAGAAAAATTAACCCTAATGAAGCGGGTTGTTATCGGACGCTGGATGTAATGGCAGCAGGAAAAAATTATCTTTATCCTCCCCATTATTTACTGTCTCAATTAATGGCGGATTTTGCAATCTGGCTCAATTCAAATGCTACTTTACCCCTCCATCCTGTAGAATATGCAACAATGGCTCATTATCGTTTTGTCTCGATCCATCCTTTTCGGGATGGGAATGGCAGAACGGCTAGATTATTAATGAATTTATTGTTAATTCGTGCCGGGTATCCCATTGTGGTGATTAATAATAAAATTCGCAATAATTATATTAATGCTTTAGCTTATGGACAACAAAACCAAGATGATTTAGGTCAGCTTTTTGATTTGGTTTGTGATGCTGCTATCAGTTCGTTGGTGGAAACTTTAAGATTAGTAGTAACTGCAAGTAGCAGTAGAGAAAAGGGGCAGGTTTTTTATCAGGAAATTACTGATTTTATTGATCTTTTTTGCTAGATTGGTTTTATTAAATTTATGGAGATTTTGGCTATGGTGACTTTGCAAATTACGAAGGATCAAGTGTTTAGTTTACTGGAACAATTATCTTGGGCAGAACAACAAGAGGTTTTGCAATATCTCAGTCAAAAACTCCATAACCAACAAGGCGCACAGCATTCCCTTAACGAACTATCAGGAAAAATCAAGGCTTTTCAAGGGGTTAATGCTTTAGCTTGGCAACAGCAAATTAGGAGTGAGTGGGATGAAACTAGATTATCTCATTGATACTAATATCTTAATCTCGTTATTTAATGAAGAATTAACTCAACCAGTTCCAAATGGAGTGATCGGTTATTCTGTCATTACAAATATTGAAGTTTTATCTTTTAAGGGTTTATCTTCACAAGAAGAAAGTCTAATTAGATCAAGTCTACAAAGTCTGGTTCAGGTGTACATAAGTGCAAATATTGTTGAAAAAACAATTCAATTACGGCGGCAGTATAGCTTAAAGATGCCTGATGCTATTATTGTTGCTAGTGCTTGGGAATGTGATGCGATGTTGATTACAAATGATAAGCAGTTGTCCAAAATCAGCCAAGTAAAAGTTCTTTCTTTGCCACTGGAAAGTTAGGTAATAGGTAATAGGTAATGGGTAATAAGTTAAATAAAAATGTTCCTGTTTTGCGGTTTCCTGAGTTTGAGGGCGATTGGCAATCACAAAAACTTAAAAATATCTTGATTGAAAGCAATGTTCTAGCTTCTGAAGAATTGCCATTATATAGCTTGACTATTGAAAGTGGAATTGTCCCTAAAACAGAGAGATATGAGAGAAGCTTTCTTGTGAAAAATGAAGAAGAAGCATATAAGGTTGTTCAACCTAATGATTTTGCTTATAACCCAATGAATTTACGTTTTGGTGCATTGGCAAGACATACAGAGTCAAAACTTGTAAAAGTCTCTAAGTATTACAATATATTTTCTGTTAATCCAAAAGCGAATGTCATTTTTGTTGATTATCTCCTAACTAAGAGTAGTTCCATTAGATTCTATGACAGTATTGCAATGGGGTCTTTAGTAGAGAAAAAAAGAGTACATTTTTCTGATTTTCTAAATTCCAAATTTTTATTGCCCTCGATCGCAGAACAAGAGAAGATCGCTAGTTTACTAGGGGCTATAGATCGCCGTCTAACCCAACTCCGTCGCAAACGAAAACTCCTGCAAACCTACAAACGCGGCGTTATGCAGAAAATCTTTTCTCAAAAAATTCGGTTTAAAGATGCGATTGGATCTGAGTTTCCTGAGTGGGAAAGGAAGAAGTTGGGGAATATTGCAATTGATGGTTTTTCAAATGGAGTTTTTAACGATCCTAATAAAGTAGGTAAAGGTTATCGCCTAATTAATGTAAAGGATATGTATGAGGGTGATTCTATTAATGTTGAAACTCTCTCTAGACTACTGATTGATGAAAAAGAATTTGTGAAAAATCAAGCCAAATATGGGGATATATTTTTTACTCGCTCTTCACTAGTCAAGGAAGGTATTGCTCATTCTAATGTCTTATTAACAAACGATTCAGATATTACCTATGATGGTCATTTGATAAGATTTCGTTTTGATATTGAAGAAAATAATCCTCAGTTTATGGCATTTCTTTTAAAGAGTAGTATCGCAAGGAAGCAATTATTTGCTCGTGGAAAAACAGGAACAATGACTACAATAGGTCAAGAAGATATTACTACAGTAAAAATTCCTATTCCAGATAAACAAGAACAAGAAAAAATAGCCAACTTCCTAACCGCAATTGATCGCAAAATTGAAACCATCTCCCGCCAAATTGACCAAACCGAACAATTCAAAAAAGGCTTACTCCAAAAAATGTTTGTATAAAATAAGGTAATACCATCAATTTCGCTACACAAAAGCTAACTCAATCATGATCGTAGCCAAAGACAAACTCACAAACTTAACCCCAGAAGAATACTTTACTTGGGAAGAACAGCAACTAGAAAAACACGAACTGATAGACGGTCAAGTTTACGCCATGACTGGCGTTAGCGTTAATCATAGCCGCATCTCCGTCCGACTCATTACCTTATTCGTCAACCATCTAGAAGGAAGTGGCTGCGAAATAGGTAACTCAGACCTGAGAGTTAATATTGCTGAAACCAATAATTATACCCATCCAGATATCAGTGTCACCTGTGACGAACGGGACAAAACCAGCACCCAATATATTACCTACCCCTGCTTAATCATTGAAGTTCTCTCAAAAACTACCGAAGCCTACGACAGAGGCGGCAAGTTTAGAATGTATCAAAACAACCCAGTATTGAAAGATTACCTATTGGTTAGTTCCACTGCAATCGAAATAGATTTGTATCACAAAAATGATGCGGGACAATGGATGATTATTAACTATGGAGAAAGTGACACCATTGAACTAAAAAGCATCAATTTCAGCTTCCCCATTGAACAAGTTTATCGGGGTCTAAACCTTACCCCAGAATCTTAATCAATTCAATCATTTCAGGCGATCGATCATCATGCCCCAATCTGAACTAGAACTCGAACAAAACCTGATCAAACGTCTAACGGGGCTAGGCTATGAACCAGTCAACATTAGCAATGCCGAAGACCTGAAAGCCAATCTCAAAGCCCGACTGGAAAAACATAACGGTATTACCCTCAGCGACACCGAATTTAAAAGCATCCTCAACCACCTCGATAAAGGTAACATCTTTGACCGCGCCAAACGTCTGCGAGACAAAATGGAACTTAGCCGCGATGATGGTACAACCTTTTACCTAGAATTTCTCAACACTGAACATTGGTGTCAAAATCAATATCAAGTCACCAACCAGATCACCCAGCAAGGCAATTACAAAAATCGCTACGACGTAACCTTGCTGATTAACGGCTTACCCCTGGTGCAAATTGAACTCAAACGCCGAGGACTGGAACTCAAAGAAGCCTTCAACCAAATCAACCGCTACCAACGCCATTCCTACGGCGCAGAAAATGGACTCTTCCAATATGTCCAAATTTTCGTTATCTCCAACGGAGTTAATACCCGCTACTACGCCAACAACCGAAAACAAGAATTTAAACAAACCTTCTATTGGGCAGATCAAGAAAACAACCTCATAACCCAACTGGAAGACTTCGCCGACAGCTTTCTGGAAAAATGCCACGTCTCCAAAATGATCTGTAAATACATTGTCCTGCACGAATCCGATAAAGTGCTAATGGTGTTGCGTCCCTATCAATACTACGCAGTAGAAGCCATTATTGAGCGAGTCAAGGATACCGATAAAAATGGCTATATCTGGCATACCACCGGATCAGGTAAAACCCTCACCAGCTTCAAAGCTGCCCAAATCCTTACCCAACTCCCCAAAGTACATAAAGTGCTGTTTGTGGTTGATCGTGCTGACCTTGACTATCAAACCAGCAGAGAATTTAATTATTTCAGCCCTGACTGCGTAGACACCACCGATAACACTAAACAACTCGTTAACCAAATGGCTGGGGATAGTCGCCTGATCGTCACCACCATCCAAAAACTGAACACCGCTATCAAAAAGCCTCGCCATGAAGCCGCAATGGAGAGCTTGAAAGATCAGCGCATTGTGTTTATCTTTGATGAATGCCACCGTTCCCAATTTGGTGAAACCCATAAAAATATCGTCAAATTCTTTACCAAAGCCCAAATGTTTGGCTTTACTGGTACTCCCATCTTTGCCGATAACGCTGCCAGTAATCAACACGGTAAACGCACCACTAAAGACCTATTCCAAGAATGTCTGCATAAATATGTAATCACCAATGCGATCGCTGATGAAAACGTTCTCAAATTTTCCGTCGAGTATTGGGGCAAAATTAAACGCAAAGACGGCACTCTAATCACAGAGCCAAAATTAGACCGAGAATTTTTTGAAAATCCCGACCGAATTTCTCTAATTGTAGATTGGATTATTGCCAACCATCACCGTAAAACCCACGGTATAAAATTCTCTGCTATGCTTTGCGTCAGTAACGTTGATACCCTAATTACTTATTATGAAACCTTTAAAAATAAACAGAAACAGGGATTACATGATCTGCGAGTAATTACTATTTTTACCCCCAGCGATAACCAAGAAGACGAAGACGCAAACGGCTTAATTGGAGAACCTGATTTCAATATCAGCACCGATATAAGTAACCGCAGTCATAGCCGCGACAAATTAAATGAATTTATTGCGGACTACAACCAAATGTATAAAACCCAACATTCCGCCAAAGATAGTCAGGCTTTTTATGCCTACTACAAAGATATTTCCAAACGAATGAAGGATAGGGATCGAGAAAACTTTCAGGATGCAGAACGCGCCGATATTCTGTTAGTAGTCAATATGTTTCTCACGGGCTTTGATGTCAAAAAGCTGAATACACTTTACGTTGACAAAAATCTGAAATATCACGGATTAATTCAAGCATACTCCCGCACTAATCGCATTTTGGGCGAACTTAAATCCCAGGGAAATATAGTTTGTTTCCGCAACCTCAAAGATAATACCGATCAAGCAGTTATTTTGTTTTCCGACACCAACGCTAAGGAAGAAATTTTTATTGAACCCTACGAATATTACATTGAAAAATTTAATCAAGGTGTACAAGAACTCAGAGCGATCGCCACTATTCCCAACGATGTCAATAAACTGATTAGTGAAGAGGAGCAAGTTGAGTTTGTTAAAGCCTTTCGTAATCTCATCCGCCTATTGAATGTTAGTAAATCATTTACTGAGTTTAGTTTTTCCGACTTAAATCTGGATGAACAAACCTTTGAAGATTATAAAAGCAAATATCTGGACATCTATGATCAAACGCGACCCAAACCCGATAAAGAAAAGGAATCTCTGGTTGAGGAAGTTGATTTTGAATTAGAACTGATCCACAGAGATGAAATTAATGTTACTTATATTCTTGAGCTTTTGGGCAAACTCCAGCGCGACAATGATGCTACGCAAGAAGATTACCAAAATCAGAAAGCCTATATCCTTGAGATAATCGGGAAAGAAGCCCAACTACGCAGTAAGCGGGATCTACTGGAGAAATTTATTGAAGAGCGAATGCCTAGCATTGAACCAGAAGAGAAAATCGGAACTGTTTTTAAGGAGTTCTGGAATCAAGAACGTATTGCAGCGATTCAGCGACTCTGCACAGAGGAGAACCTCAAGATCGAAGCCGTTAATCAAATGATTGCTGACTACAAATTCTCTGGGAAAGAACCGTTAAGGGAAACGGTGTTGAGTGCTTGCAACGAAAAACCGAAATTATTAGAGCGTAAAAAAATCTTTGCGCGAGTCGTATCGAAATTACTCGACATCATCAATAAGTTTGATGACGCTATTGGTAAGCTTGAGGAGGAAGAATAAAACATTTTTCAAAGCAGGCGATCGTCAAATTTATACCAAACTTCTCCAACTCTCTCGCACACCAAGGGTATCTTGCCCGTCCTTGTATTATTAGCGGGCAAGATGCCCGCACTACAAGAAATTTTGGGATATTTTTTTAAATTGGAAGTCTCTAAAGATTTTTTTATATTTAGTTATCTTTAGATAACTTTGGCTATTAGACTGGGAATTCATTCCCAGGCGGGCTTTGGCTATTAGACTGGGAATTCATTCCCAGGGGTCTATGATTTTACGTTAAGTTGACACATATCAGTACTGCTAAACCCTTACAAATCTAGGTTTTTCGTGATTTTATAAAAGTCTATGTCCCAAGCGTTTTGAGTATAGCTTCAAAAGCTAAACCCATAACTTTGCCGGATTGAGTAGGAAGCATAAGCTTGCCGTCTCAGCAAAGATATGGGTAAAGTCACAAAAAGTTTTGCGCTGCAAACAAACGGGTTAAATGGGCAGTACCAGACTCGAACTGATGACATCCTGCTTGTAAGGCAGGCGCTCTACCAACTGAGCTAACCGCCCGTTTCTTTCACTCAATCAATATAGCATAGCCTTGCCAAATTTTGCAAGTCTTTTGATAAACTTTTTTTTAGAGCTGGGAAAGCTTGATTTAAACGGTATTGAGCTATACTAACTCAGGACTAAAATTTTTAATTTTGAACTTTTAATTTTTAATTTTCTAAGATGCCCTCTGGTCAAACGCATGATCGCATTACTATTTGGTCTATGCCTGTAGTGGCGAGTATAACGCTGGTTTCCACTCACAGCAGTAATATGACTTTGTTAGTGGCGGGTGGGTTTATGTTTGGGGGGCTGATGTTTGGTCCCGATTTGGATATTTACTCCCGTCAATTTCAGCGGTGGGGTTTTCTGCGGTGGATTTGGCTACCTTATCAAAAAAGTCTGCGCCATCGCTCTTTTTTATCTCACGGTCCGATTATTGGTACAACATTAAGAGTGGTGTATCTGACGACTTTTTTGGCCTTGGTGGCCATTGTGGTGGTGATGATTTTCACCAAGTTGGGAAATGTGGCTTGGAACTGGGGGGAAGTGTGGGGAACTGTGGGGAAGACCATCTATATATATTATGGAGAATTTTTTGCCCTCTTTGTCGGCTGTGAACTCGGTGCAATGAGTCATTCTTGCAGCGATTGGACTGTTTCCGGTTATAAGCGCTTTCAAAAACAGGGTATTCAAGGTTTACTTCCCCGTGGCAAAATTAAGAAACGTAAAGTTAGCCCCAGTCGTCGCAGTGCAAAAAAGCGGTAAAAAATATGGAAGTTAATCAAACTTTGCTGGCGTTACAAGAATTAATAGATGTGGTGGCAAAATTAAGATCACCTCAAGGTTGTCCTTGGGATTTGGCACAAACCCCGTCAAGCCTGACTCCTTACGTGATTGAGGAGGCTTATGAGGTGGTAGATGCAATTCAAACTGGGGATAAAAAGGCTATTTCTGAAGAATTAGGTGATTTATTATTACAAGTAGTATTACAGGCGCAAATTGCCAGTGAAGCGGGTGATTTTTCTCTGCAAGAAATTGCTGAGGGTATTGCTCAAAAGTTAATACGTCGTCATCCTCATGTATTTGCTGATGTGACTGTGGCAAATATGGAAGAGGTACACAAAAATTGGGAAACCATCAAAGCAGCAGAAAAAGGAGAAACTGTAGAAGAGCAAAAACTCAGTGATAAATTGAATCGTTATCGTCGCAGTCTTCCGCCCTTAAATGCGGCGATGAAGATCTCTGAAAAAGCTGCTAAAGTTGGTTTTGAGTGGAATAATGTGGATGAAGTTTGGGGAAAATTTCATGAAGAGTTAGGGGAATTTCAACAGGCTTTAGCTGAAGAAACCAAAGAAAGACAAGAATCAGAATTAGGTGATTTACTATTTGCCATTATTCAAATTGCCAGATGGCATAAACTTGATCCTAGTGCGGGTTTACAAGGGACAAGTCAGCGATTTATTCAACGATTGCAAAAAATGGAAGATGTAATTGAACGTCCGTTGACAGATTATAGTTTAGAAGAATTAGATGCCCTGTGGCAACAGGCTAAAGCCCAACTTGGTCATTAGACATCAGGTGAATTTAAATATTCTTTATGACTTTTCAAGAGGTCTATGAATGGTTAAATAAAAATGGAGTTTTGAAAAAGTTTGTCTACTTAGATGAAGAAATTTTAATCGCTTTAGATGGGACAGAATATTTCTCATCTAAGAAAATTAGTTGCCCTCATTGTAATTTTCGTAATCATCGAAATGGAACTACAACTTATTTTCATGGCTGTGTCACACCCATTGTAGTTTCTCCTAATCAAAAACAAGTAATTAATTTAGAACCAGAATTTATTAAAAAACAAGATGGACATCAAAAACAAGATTGTGAAAATGCGGCTGTTAAAAGATGGTTAAATAAGAATCATCAAAATAAGTATGGTTATGCTGCAACCCTTTTAGGAGATGACTAAAATGCTAAAATAAAGCCAGATATAACAAAAGTAAAATTGTAATTTTTTATGAAAACACATTCAAATGGATAAAATTTTTATTCTTGTTGACATGAATCATCAATAGGTAAATAGGTTCGTGTGATAAAATCCAAATATATTGGGTTTTGTAAAATTGCTAAAACTCAACAACAATAACGGATTGAATCAACCTTACATACCGTTACATGATTTGAATTTTTCCAGCCAACCTGCTGCTAACCAAAGTTGACGAGAATTGAGAATAAATCCATTATCTATGATTTTTGAAAAAGCCCAGTCATCAAGCATTCTTTATGAGTAACACAGAAGTAGTCGTAATTGGTAGCGGTATTGGCGGATTGAGTTGCGCTGCACTCTTAGCACGCTATGGAATTGATGTCACAGTAGTAGAAAGCCACTCCATTGCCGGTGGTGCGGCTCATGCTTTTGAACGCAATGGCTACAAGTTTGAGTCTGGACCCTCTTTATATTCTGGTTTATCCTATAGCCCTTCACCTAATCCCTTACGTCAAGTTTTAGATGCCATTGGCGAAGATTTACCCTGCGTCAATTACAATACCTGGGGTTGTTATTTACCAGAAGGCTACTTTGATGCTCAAGTTGGTGCTGACCAGTTCTGTGAAATATTACAACAAGTGCGGGGAGATAAAGCTGTAGCAGAATGGCGCAAACTCCAGGAAATTATGACACCTTTGGGTAAGAGTGCCACTGCTCTCCCACCCTCTGCCTTGCGCTATGATTTAGGTGCGGTGTTAACTATGGGTAAATTTACCCCAGCTTTACTGCAACAGGCCGCTAACGTCATCAAATTAACAGGGTCTTTTTCTAACATTATTGATGGTGTAATCACAGACCCTTTTATTCGCAACTGGTTAGATTTACTTTGTTTTTTGTTATCTGGATTACCCGCAAATGGGACAATAGCCGCAGAAGTGGCGTTTATGTTTGCAGATTGGTATCGTCCTCATGTGCAGTTAGATTATCCGATTGGGGGAAGTGGTGCATTAGTTGATGCACTGGTACGGGGGTTGAATAAACATGGTGGTAAGTTAGTTTTGAATGCTCATGTGGAGCAAGTTTTAGTAGAAAATAACCGTGCTGTCGGGGTACGTCTGCGGAGTGGTCAAGAAATCCGAGCCAGTAAAGCTGTTGTTTCTAATGCTTCTGTTTGGGATACCCTCAAACTCATTCCTGAAGGTGCTTTACCTAAACGGTATGTAGAAAAGCAACAAGCAACTCCTGAATGTGATAGTTTTATGCACCTGCATTTAGGTATTGATGCAGCAGGATTACCTGAGAATCTAGGTATTCACTACATTGTCGTTAACGATTGGGACAAAGGCGTAACTGCACCGCAAAATGTGGTAGTTGTATCTATTCCTTCAGTTCTTGATTCGTCTTTAGCACCAGTGGGTAAGCACGTAATTCACGTTTATACTCCTGGTAATGAACCTTATGCTATTTGGCAAGGAAAGGAACGCAATAGCGAAGAATATGCGTTGTTAAAACAAGAACGTGCGGAAGTGATGTGGCAAGCTTTAGAAAGAATTATTCCTGATATTCGTTCTCGTTGTGAAGTCAGTTTGGTGGGTACTCCCCTTACTCATGGGCGATTTTTGCGTCGTCATCATGGTAGTTATGGACCAGCTATAGCGGCAGGGAAGGGTTTATTTCCTGGTGGGAATACACCTTTATCGGGGTTGTTGTGTTGTGGAGATTCGACTTTTCCGGGGATTGGGTTGCCGGCTGTGGCTGCTAGTGGGATGATTGTTGCTAATACTATTGCGCCTGTGCAGCAACATTTACAATTACTCAGTGATATTTTTTAGTAGCGATCGCTTATTGAGAGAGAAAGGAAAGGATGAGCGATAGCGAAGTGCCGCTGCAAGCAAATCGCATAATACTAATCTGTTGTATATTAGAATATCAATCATCACTGAAATATAAAGAGGTTAGACTGTGCCTAAAAATAGTAGATCACCAAAACAACACCTGAACCCATTAGAAAAATGGCTGGCTTTAGAGTGGAATAGGCCAGAAAGATCCTACAATCCAGATGTCCGAGATTTTTTGGCAGGATTGCTTGATTATCCTAAAGATTATGTTGTCACAGAGGATGCAGGTGGAGGAGGATATCCAGATATTAAGCTTTTAACCTCTGAAAAAATTGCTTGGGTTGTGGGTGATTTAAAAAAAGATGATAAAGAACTGACTACAGAACCCGGACGACAAAAGTTATGGAATCAAAAACGCAAATATGTTGAAGGTTTAACTCGTTATGTTGTATTTCTGACGGCTCACTATCTTTGGATTGTTATGCCAACAGGTGAGGCTGTTGAAGGATTAGAAAATCCAATTTTTTTATCTAATATTACTTTTGAAGAATTGAGAGAAACCCTCAAATTTATTGCTTATTCACAAGCATCTCACAATAATCAATGGCAAACTTTTATTGAGGGAAAACTACCTTATATTTATTTAAAACTTGATGAAAATGATACTTTAAATCAATTACGAAAAGATTTACAAATTAGTTTTACAGAATTAAACGCTGCCGCAGAAGATGTTATTGCAGAATTAAGTAAAAATTATGAATATTTTAAGCAGCAAGAAAAAGAAGCTGAGGGCAATTTAGCATCTGCGACAGAAGATAGTAAACGTCGAGCAATGATGCGCCTGAAACGTAAGTTTAATTTTGAAAGGCATTTATGTGAGGATATTTTACCTCAGTTTGAAGATCAATATGGTCGAGAAGTTAATGCAAAAGGTCAACAAGCGCAAGAAAGAATTAGGGAAGCATTTGCAGCTGATTCTGTAGCTGTATTGATTGCACGAGTTTTGTTTCTACGATTAGTAGAGGATTTAGAATTAACCAATAAACGACGACTTTCTAATGGTGGTCCACAAGATTGGTCAGCGTTTGTTGATCACCTAATTGGAGATGCAAAGGCATTAGTAAAACTGGTTGCTGAGGATTTGGGGCGGCTGTATCATGAGCCATTTGAACAAAATGTGTTTGATTGGATTTATGAAACCAATGGAGCATTAAATGAAGCCTTACAACGTCTGATTCTCCGATTTAATGCTTATGATTTTTCGGGTTTATCTGAAGAAATTTTAGGAGACATTTATCAAGCATTTTTACCTGCTGCTAAACGGAAACGCTTAGGAGAATTTTATACACCTCCGACCATTGTTGATTGGTTATTAGAACAAACAGTTTTCAGGCACGAAGAAGGAAAATTACTAGATCCATCTTGTGGCAGTGGTTCATTTCTCGTACGCTATGTTCATCGCTGTTTAGAAGATGCAAAAGCAAGAGGTTTAGATGTAGATTTTGTATTGCAAGAACTACAAAAAAATGTTTGGGGGTTTGATCTGAATCCATTTGCTGCTTTTATCAGCCACTTTCAATTAATGTGGGCAATGATAAGATTTAAACCTTCTAGAAATCAAACAGATATTCCCAATATTTATGTTTATAACTTAAACAGTTTGCTTCGGGATGATGATTTGGTTTCGATTTTAGGAGAAGATTTCTTATCTCCTGGATCATTGGAACGCGATCGCAGTCAGTGGAAATACATTCTCGGAAATCCGCCTTATATTCGTGCAGAACGGGTAAAATATGGCGAGGAAATGAAAGGACTATGGCAACAAGTCTGGGGACAAAATGCCGACACAGGTTTAGTTTTTCTCTATCGTTCTTTGACAGAATGGCTAGAACCGAATGGTTTTTTAGGCATGGTGGTAAGTGGTGGCTACGCTAATTCTGAAGCAGCCGCAAAGGTTTGGAAACTGCTTTATCCTAGACAAAATGCAGCACTACGAAAAATAGTTTGGCTGGAGTTTGCTGGAAAACAGTGGGATGCAAATGTAATTCCTATGTTGTTAGTAATTGAAAAAACATCAGCCCAAGAAGATGATGAAATTGAAGTTTATGTACCGTCAAAATGGCCAAGTAATGAACAATCGGTAAAAATTAAATACAAAGATTTTTTTGATGCCAAAATTAGTCCAAGAATTACTGCTATTGATCCAAGTAATCCCACAGAAGGTTTGTGGGGAGATTATTTGTTACCATTGCTGCATCCTAATGATGTTCCAATACTAAAAAAACTTTATCCAAACGATAATGGTAGAAACGTTGTTGAGTTAAAAGAAGCCGTTGCAAAACAAATGAGCCGAAATAACCGTCCATTTTGGTTTACCTATGGCATTCAAGCAGGTAGAGAGGCACAAGTTACTGAAAGTTCTACAGGCAATCGTTCTATCCAAATATTAACAGGTGGAAATTTGGCAATGGGTTGGCACGGGGAACCGGAAGGATGGCTCAATCTTGAAGATGTCCAGAAACTTAGTATTTGGGGGGAGCTTACACATTCATCATTTATTGCTGTGGCTGAATTAGCACTTGTTCCATTTGCTTCTGTCGTGGAGAGAGAAGACCTTGCTGCTCGTAATAGCATTGTTGTAGCTTTACCAAAAACAGACGGAATATCAGCAAAGGCAATTACTTCTTTTATAAATAGTAAATTAGTTCGTTTTTACTACTTAATTAGACTGAGATCAGGAGTATTGGAAGGTTCTTCTCGTTCACATATTTACCCTCGTGTCCTCGAAGCATTACCTTGGATCAAAAATTTAGCACCTGATATAGAACAGCAATTAGTAGATGGGTATAATAATCTATCTCGTTTAGCTGGTATTGCTAGAAACAATCCCAATGAGTGGCTATTATCAGAAGTAGAAAAGCAAATTGTCACAAGTCGCTACAGGTTGAGCGATCGCCGTTTGGGTTTAAACTTTTCTAGCTGGAGTACAGAAGACGTATTAGCAGAAGAATTAACCTTGGATGGTAACTGTATTGGGGCAGATTTGTTTTCACTAGAACTGGTTGATGCTGATTTAGCAGAATTAGTTTATTTACTCTTAACTAATAGCACTGATGAAACTATTTCTAAGGCAACCATTCAAAAATTGAATGTGCCTCAAGATTATACCACTTTGATGCAAAACTATCGCCAGCGATTTGCTGATTTTCAAGAAGTTGAATCCGATTTTTTCAATGCTCTTAACCAAATTGATGAAACTGTTTACACCATGTTCAACATCACTGACAGAGAAAAAGATCATATTGAAAATCGTCTTGGTAGTTTCCCGTTAAACAAGTTACAACCTCGATATCCCTGGCAAACAGTTAGACCCCGATCCATAAAGGCATATACTGAAGATAGATTTGCATAAACGTATTGACTTGAGTGCATCCATATAACCCACATTCCGCACCCCAAACTGTCACA
>NZ_VIKY01000296.1:0-4644 GCF_009711925.1 Dolichospermum sp. UHCC 0352
TGACTCCTGACTCCTGACTCCTGACTCCTCTACTTATATGCCTACTACTTGGAATCGTCATCATATTCTCACACTTGCTGACTTCACAACGGCTGAATATAACGCCGTGTTACAAACTGCGGCTTCTTTTCAAGAGGTACTATCCCGACGGACAAAGAAAGTCCCCACTTTACAGGGACAGGTAGTAGCAAATTTATTTTTTGAACCTTCTACCCGCACGCGCAGTAGTTTTGAAATTGCGGCAAAAAGACTTAGTGCGGATACCCTCAACTTTGCCGCAGCTACATCTTCTATGACCAAAGGTGAAACAATTCTTGACACAGCAAAAACCTATTTGGCAATGGGAACTGATATTATGGTAGTCCGCCATAAGGATGCAGGAGTTCCGCAAGCGATCGCGCAAGAAATGGATCGTTTAGGTGTAAAAGTTAGCGTCCTCAATGCCGGTGATGGACAACATGAACATCCATCTCAAGGATTATTAGATCTATTTACAATTTGTAGTTTAATTGACCCTGCACAACCCAAAATTGAATCATTACAAGGTAAAAAAATTGCTATTGTTGGCGATATTTTACACTCTCGTGTAGCCCGTTCTAATATTTGGAGTTTAATCGCTAGTGGTGCAGAAGTACATCTGTCCGCACCTCCCACATTGTTACCTAAATTCTTTGCAGAATACTTAGGATGTACAGAAAACTCTAACCGATTATTTACCCATTGGCAATTAGAACCAGCTTTGGAAAATGCTGATTTTGTCATGACTTTGCGCTTACAAAAAGAACGCATGACCGCCCATTTATTCCCTAGTTTAAGAGAATATCATCAACTATTTGGCATTACTCGTGCTAAGTTAAAACTATGTAAACCTCAAGTTAAAGTATTGCATCCAGGTCCAGTAAATCGGGGTGTGGAAATTAGTTCTGATTTAATGGATGATCCTGAATTCAGCTTAATTCAATCTCAGGTAACTAGCGGTGTAGCAGTGCGGATGGCACTTTTATATTTTATCGGTAGTGGTAGGGCTTAATTAATAATCATGCAATTGCTATAGCATTATTAAATGTAGTAATTAGTTGCAAAGCATCCGCTCAAATAGAAGTAAAAAGCGAGGGTTTTAAACTGTTCGGCGATTTCTACCCATAACTAGCCTTATGTTACGGAACGTCCATATAATTAACTTAGTCAAGCAACGGAGTTAATTATATGGAAAACCAAGAAGTGACTATTTCAATAGGTGATACTGCTAAATAGCTTGGTGTGTCAGTAAAAACTGTTCGTAGATGAACTGATGCTGGTAAATTGCGATTTGAACGCAGTCCGTGCGGGCATACTTCGACAAGCTCAGTACAAGTCTTGCCCGCGTGAGCGAGACGCTCACACTACAGTCCATCATTTTTATCTTGACAGACTACTAGTTCAGCTATAATCTATTACTATTACTTAATACCTTGTCCAAATTAGAAAAATCCTTGATTTGTAGGTTGGGTTGAAGCATGAAACCCAACAAATGCGTTGGGTTGCGCTGTCGCTTAACCCAACCTACAAGAAATGGACAAGGTATTGATTACTACTATTGGATACCTGTACAGGAGATATACTGAATAATGGCTCTATCTAGTCTTAATGAAGTAGCAAAATATTTAGAACAGCATGAAAACTCACAACAAATTAAAAAATTAATATTCTTCGCTTGTAAAAATGAGTGGGAAAATAATCAAGATACGCTAAATAGATTTAAATTACCAGAATTAATCCAAGAATTATCTAGTTTAAATCCCACGATAGATTGCTTAACTTCGAGTTTATCTATTGCCGTCGGAAATCTTAGCAAACCAAAACAATACTCCATGATTGCCAGTATCATCATCAAAGAAATACAAAAATTATATCTAACCCCTGATCAAGAGACAGAATTAATATTTAAGCAACCTCATCAAGAACAAGAAACAGGATTAATATTAAATCAACCTAGTCAAAATATTCCTAAATTTTATAGTTCTGAAAAAAAATCATCAACTCCTCCAGCAAAAACTCCAAGCAGTTCAAAAAAATCTCAATATAATCAATTTGATTTACGACAAAATCTTATGAGATTTAGTAACCCATTGAGGATTAAAATAATTTTATTTTCTGCACTTTATAATAAATTTACCTTTAATGAACAAGACTGGTTGAGACTAAAATCCGAAGAACTTGATAGTTTATTGCGGAAATTATTTAATTCTTGTGCAACTATTGGAGAACTTGAATCTAAAATAAACAATACTGTGATCTCTTTAGGTACACCAGATAAAAATAATCAAGCATCTGGTGTAATCATCAGAGTTATGCGTGGTTTATATGGTGATATACCAGCCAAAACCAATTCAGATAAACTCCCTAACAGTTATCCATCTGCAAAAACTAAACCACCTGCTAATCCTAATTATCAACCTGCTCCAACTCAAGTTAATGATTTCTATGATGACGATGATAATAATACCTGTCAAATTACAGTACCGCCTACTTGAGATATACTTAATAATAAATAATTCAGACTATTTTTGATTTTGGAAAGAAAAATTTCTAACAACAATTGAGAGAAAAAATTATGGATGCGAAAGAACTTCTGAGACGATATGCAAATGGAGAAACAAATTTTAGCAACGCCAAATTAAATGGAGTAAATTTATTTGATGCAGATTTAATTGGCATAGGTTTAGATCAGGCAAATTTGTCTAATGCTATCCTAACTTTTAGCTATCTAAATCAGGCTCTTCTCAATAATGCGAATCTGAGTTTTACAAATCTCCGCGGTGCAAACCTAACCCAAGCAAAGTTGCAAAATGCCAACTTGCATGACGCTGATTTGCATGGTGCAACTTTGCAAGGTGCTGATCTGCGTAATGCCAACTTAACTTTAGCACATCTGTTAGATGCTAACTTAATGAGTTCCGACTTGCGTGGTGCTAACCTCACAGGTGCTAACCTCACAGGTGCTTGCCTCCGGGGTGCTAACCTGCGAGAAGAAAAAAGAACCTATTCTGCTTGTCTCCGGAGTGCTAACCTGCATAAAGTTGACTTACGGGGTGCTAATTTAACTGGTGCAGACTTAGCTAAGGCCAATCTGAGTGGAGCTAATTTAAGTGAGACTATGCTGCGTGGTGTGGATTTGAGTGGTGCTAATCTGAGTGGAGCAATTTTAGAAAATGCTACTTTAACTGAGACTAATTTACAGGGTGCTAATTTGAATGGTGCAAACCTCATAAATGCTAAACTGTCAAAATCAAATTTGACTGAAGCTGAATTAATAGGTGCTAACTTACATGATGCAATGATGTTCCAGGCTACACTGATTAAAGCCAAGCTGAACCGAGCCAACCTCAGTTTTGCTAGACTGAGCAAAGTTAATTTGAGTCGAGCTAATCTGTGTGAGGCTGATCTAACTGAAGCAGAATTAGTAGATGCTTGTCTTGCTATGACAGACTTTACCGATGCTAACTTAACCAAAGTAAATCTATTTAGAGCAGAAATTAGTACGACAAATCTCACAGGTGCAAATTTGTTTGAAGCGGTAATGCCCGACGGCACAATTGGCTACTAAAAATCAGGAAATTTATTAGTAATTTCGTCATTTCAATGCTCCCTTAAATTATTTTATCCCATTGGAATTAAACCAAATATCTTTGCAAAAACTGGTAACAAATATGCCTACTTTAAGAGTAAATTGTTTTACCTCTTTACCCATATTTTCCTTGCTGATAAGTGGAAGTTGGGTGTTCGTATGTGAATATAGTCCAGTTCAGGCTCAAACATCTAATAATATGCCAATATTCGCACAAGCAACATTGTCATATCTCCAGGAAATACCCATTAACCAGCAGCCATTACCGCAGTTACAACCAGGAAAATTCTATCAATCTCAAGGGACACAATATAGTCAATATAACCAAAACTTTGACCGATATTTTGTTTATGTTGATAGCAATAATTACGAAATTTTGCAGCGAGTTCGGCAAATTGAACCTAATGCCTATATTCGCAATTACAAGGGACGTAAGGTGATCCAGTCTGGCGTTTTCAATGGACAATCTAATGCTCAAAAACGGGTAAGAGAATTGGAATTTAATGGGATTTCTGGCGCGAAAATCGTTAATTCGGAAAATATAGAATTAACACCTAATTATTCGGTTCAACCAGTAATGTCTTATAATGCTCCCGGATATAATGATCAGAACTATCCAAATAACTATCAACAGGAAAAAAGAAATTCCTATTATGTAGTTATTCCTGGTAATGCTAATAGTTTACATTCTTTAGGTACAGAAATTCGCCAAAAAGTTAGCATCAATATTAATGTATTTAGGAGAACTCAACCACTAGGAACGCATATAGCTGTAGGACCATTTAGCGATCGCTTAGAAGCAGAACAATGGAATAGCTATTTGAAAAGTTCAGGTTACGGTAATGCTAGAGTTTACTATGGAAAATAAGGTAATTGGTAATGGGTAATTGGTAATGGGTAATGGGTAATGGGTAATTGGTAATTGGTAATTGGTAATTGGTAATTGGTAATTGGTAATTGGTGAAAATATTTGTCTTTCAACTGACAACTAACAACTGTACGGGCGAAGCATTTGCAGAACTATTTTTGGCAATGAC
>NZ_VIKY01000297.1:0-31309 GCF_009711925.1 Dolichospermum sp. UHCC 0352
GCAATACTTCGACTTCGCTCAGTAACCAACTTCGACTTCGCTCAGTAACCAGAGGCAAGAGGCAAGAGTGAAGAGGGTTTGGGCGATTTTACTTTTCGTTACATATTACTCTTCGAGAAGCCGCTTCGCGTCTACGGTTTTTTTCCGTTCACCTACTTAATACTCTTCTGAGTCTTTAAATATTCCGAATTCTGAGTCGTAAATTTTTACGATTGATTATTCAAAGATACCATCTTTCCATAGTTCTAAGACTTCGTTAGCTGTAAAGTAACATTCTTTTTCCATTGCCAGAGATTTGATGACGGAACGCATTTTTTCATACTGCTTTCTAGATTGAGGATTTTGCAGTTGTTTTTCAAATAGATATTGGAAATTACTGACTCCACTCCATTTGCCAAAGACAACATCTATTTTGTTATGTGGAAATACTGCATAGCTCTTGGGATCACGAAACAAAGAATTAACATGAATACCTGATTCGTGGCGTTGTGCAGTTTGAGAGTAAGGAGATGCGGGACGAATCCCCAGTTGCTCAATATAATTAGTCACTGCGGCGATCGCATCATAGTTGATCCCCTGGACTTCAATGCCAAACCGGACTCGCAACCCATTTAACACCTGCTCAATGGCAACATTTCCGGCTCGTTCTCCAATCCCGCAAAACGTCCCCGATACTAAAGTCGCTCCCGCCATCAGAGACTGGAGAGTATTTTCCAGTGCCAATCCTATATCATTGTGGTAGTGTACCCCCAGTCCTACCCCAGTAGTGGATTGCAGCAAATCATGAATCCAGATATAACTCTTTTCTGGATTTAGCACCCCTACTGTATCACACAGTAAAAAGTTTTCAATATAAGGACTGCATGAGCGAATACATTCCACCAAAAAGTCAAAATCCGCTCTAGAAGCATCCTCCGCAGCAAAATTGACTCTGAGTCCGGCCACTTTTGTGGCATAGTGCAAATTTTCTACAATGACATTAATAGCATTCTGACGAATTCTATTGATGATTGCAGATGGGATATCATCATCAATTGTTTTTCCTTGGAATTCGCTCATGAGGCGAATTTGGGGATCTCGCAGAAACAGTAGACGATCAGAAACAGCATGAAACAAAATAATGCGCTTAACTCCGCAGTTCTTCGCATGATCAATATACTCTTTTCCCATCATCGTAGAAGCAGTGACAACACCATCCAATCCCTCTGATACTAATGTTTTAACCAGTTTAGCCTCCTGTTCATAAACATAGGGCATGATGCAAAGTTCATCAACTCCTGTTTGGGCAATCAGATGAGCCAGTTTGTGTTTGGTGGGATAAGAGAAAAAAATGCCTACTTGCTGTTCTCCATCCCGGAGGGTTTCGTCGGAAATTTTAATCGGAAGAGTTTGCATTGTTTTATACCAATTTAAAATTGAAAATCAAGAAAATTAGAATTAAGTCATCATTAACCGTAAGTTTGAAGTCAATATGTTTACATTGGGTTCATGAAGCATTTGACCGTGGGTTCCAGGTACAGATATCACCTTGACGTGATTTTGAGTGTATGCCTGCCATCCCCAGTCCGGTAAGTCGTAATCAGTAAGCGTTTGGAGTTCTCGCACCAGTATTTCCGGCACGTCTTCAGCGCGGAATAAAACAATCGGGGCAGAAATGGGATGAGCAGGCTGATAATCTACGTAATTGAGCGTCTGTACTCTCATAATTTGCATATTAGTTTTAAGTAAATCAAGGCTGGCGTGTTCCGGTAGGACATTATGACGGTATAAATAATCTGCCGCCAAATCCCAACGGGCTTGGTCATCGCGTTGAGCCGCTAAATCAGCGTATTCTAAACCGAAAGAAACTCCTTTTAAAGCTTCGATTCGTTGGATTATTTGCCAAATCCAATCAATATCTGCTCTATTTTTGAAATGTTCCGGATTAGAAACCAATCCCGAATCCAAGATAGCTAGTAAACTCACCTTTTCACCTTGCTGCTCCAGTTGGGAAGCTATTTCAAAAGCGACACTACAACCGGAAGAGTACCCCAGCAATATATAAGGTCCTTGGGGTTGTTGTTGACGTAATTGGGCAATCAGTTGACTTGCGTGGTCAGCTACTGAGTGAGGAAGTATGCTCAGTCCGTCTCTTCCTGGTGCATCGAGTCCATAGACAGGATGTTCAGTGCCTAAATTGATTGCCAAATCTCGAAAATAGAAACCGTGTCCGTTGGAGCCAGATACGCAAAATAGGGGGGTGGCATCTCCTAGAGGCTGAATCGTTACTAAATCAGGATTTGACTCTTGAATCTCCCTATTACCTATGTGTTGTGCCAGTTGAGCAATAGTAGGATTCTGAAATAAACTTTTCAAGGCCAGTTGTTGTCCCAACTCTTGTTGCACAAGATTGAGTAATTTGACTGCCAATAAAGAATGGCCGCCCAAATCGAAAAAGTTATCATGAATGCCAATTTTTTGACGTTCAAGAAGAGCAGACCAAATTTGCGCTAATTGTGCTTCGACTTTGTGGCGCGGGGGTGTGTATGCAGCTTGAACGCTAATATTAGGAACAGGTAAAGCTTTCCGGTCAATTTTGCCATTGGGAGTTAAAGGTAACTTGTCCAATACGACAATTTGAGCAGGAATCATGTAATCAGGTAAACTCGATTTGAGGTAATTTTTCAAATCACTGCAAAAATCATCATCAATTCCCGTTACATAAGCAATTAAACTTTGGTTATTCTCAGTTTTATTTACAGTTACAACAGCTTCTTTAACTAATGGATATTGTAATAAAAGTGATTCAATTTCCCCTAATTCAATCCTAAAACCCCGTAATTTTACCTGCTCATCCATGCGTCCTAGATATTCTAAATTGCCATCATCTCTCCATCTTGCTAAATCCCCAGTTTTATAAATTCGCTCAACTTGACTGAATAATTCCACTTCAATAAATTTTTCGGCAGTAGTTTCAGGACGATTCAGATAACCTCTAGCTAAACCCACACCCGCAATGCACAATTCACCAGGAATAGTAGGGGGTAATGGTTGATGATGTCTATCTAAAATGTAAGTGCGGAGATTAGATAACGGTTGACCAATTAGTGGTTTTTTCCCATCGGGTTGACAAACAGCTATACTGGTACAAACTGTAGATTCTGTTGGTCCATAACCATTAAAAAAACTTCTTCCTTTTGCCCAACGGTTAACTAATTCTTTGGAGCAAACTTCACCAGCAGTAATTAAAATTTGCAAATCAGGTAAGGTGGCTTGAGGTAACAAAGATAAAACTGAAGGTGGGATAGTAAGATGAGTAATTTTGTGTTCAGTTAAAAAGTCAATCAGTTCTTGACTAGGTAACAAGGTTTCTTTTTTTGTTAGATACAAACAAGCACCTGCAGAAAGAGTAGGAGCAATTTCCCAAATGGAAGCATCAAAACTGAAATTAGCAAACTGTAGTACACGACTTTGGGGTTGAATTTGCAAAATTTCATCAACTGCCAAAATTAAATTTACCAGTCCTTGATGTTCAATCATTACCCCTTTGGGTTTTCCCGTTGAACCAGAGGTATAAATGACATAAGCTAAATTATCAGGCGTACTTTGAGGACTGGGATTTGCTGTTGATTCTTCAGCCAAATTTTCTGCATCTAAACAAATTACTTGCGGGGAGTTTACCAGTTCATTTAATGGTAATTTATTTAAGATCAAACTTTGGGTTAACAATATAGATATCCCAGAATCTTCTAACATGAATTGAATCCGTTCTGGGGGATAATTAGGGTCAATCGGTACATAAGCACCACCGGCTTTGAGGATACCCAGTAACCCAATAATCATTTCTAGTGAGCGTTCAACACTAATACCAATTAAGGTATCTGGTTGAATTTGGTGATTTTTCAGTAAATAATGCGCTAGTTGGTTGGCTTTTTGGTTTAGTTGTTGATAATTGAGGATTTCCGATTCAAAAACTACAGCAATATTATGAGGATTTTTGGCAACTTGTTCTGCAAATAAATCAACAAAAGTTTTATCTTGAGGATAATCAGTTTGAGTTTGATTCCAGCGTTGTATTTGTAGCAGTTCCGTTGCTGTCATCAAAGGTAAAGTATTGATTGATTGGTGTGGATGATCAATAATTCCCTTCAGCAGCACTGTAAACTGTTCCGCCATGCGTTGGATAGTACCCCGTTCAAACAAGTCTGTAGCATATTCCCAAGAGCAATTCAACTGGTTGTCAGATTCGGTTACTAACAGCGTTAAATCAAACTTAGCGATCGCACCCTTGACTCCCAGCAATTCAGTATCTAACCCTGATAAATCCAAATCTGGACTAGCATTATTTTCCAGAGTAAACATGACCTGGAATAAAGGGTTATAGCTCATACTGCGTTCTGGTCGTAACTTTTCTACCAGCACATCAAAGGGAACGTCTTGATGAACATAAGCATCTAAACAAGTTTGGCGAGTTTGTTGTAAAAACTCAATAAAACTTAGCTCTAGTTTGATTTGCTGGCGCATAACCAAAGTATTCACAAAAAAGCCAATTAACCCTTCAGTTTGGCTATGGGTGCGGTTAGCAATGGGAGAACCAATACATAAGTCTTCTTGCCGACTGTAACGAGATAGTAAAATGCTCAAAGTAGCCAACAAGGTCATATATAAACTTACGCCTTGCTGTTGACTAAAAGCATTAACAGCAGCAGTTAATTCCGGTGTAAGAGCATAGATATAGCGATCGCCTCTGTAACTTTGCTGTGCTGGACGGGGATAATCTGTAGGTAATTCCAGTAATGGGGAAGCATCACCTAGTTGATGTTTCCAGTAATTAATCTGCTTTTCTAATACTTCTCCTTGTAACCAGTGGCGTTGCCAAGTTGCATAGTCACTGTATTGAATCGGTAAAGGAGCAAAATTCGGGGTCTTACCTTGAGAATAAGCAGTATAAGCCTGCCATAACTCCCGCAAAAATACTCCCATTGACCAGCCATCACTGATAATGTGGTGCATATTGATGGCCAAGACAGATTTTTGCTCCTCCAATTGCAGCAGTTTAGCTTTAAATAAAGGGCCAGTATTTAAGTCCAAGTGTTGTTGTGCATGAGCGTCAATTAAATCTTGGATATTTGGGCATTGGGTATCTAAATCAAGCTCTCCCTTGTTCCCAGTCCCTAATTCCCGGCAATCTTGTACTGTTAAAACTGCGATTTCGTCTAAACTGCGGATGGCAACTTGTGGTTGTCCGGCAACTGTGGGAAAATACATCCTCAGACTCTCGTGCCGATTCAGCAGATCAGCCAAACTAGAATGTAGGGCATCAATATTCAGGTTGCCGTTCAGTTGTAAAGCGATCGGCATATTGTAAGTAGCTGATGACCCTTGGAGTTGTGCTAATAGCCAGAGACGTTGTTGAGCAAAGGACAGAAGCTTGGGAGAGTCAGCACTTAAAGCCGGAATTTCCGCTGTAGAAACAGCTTGTGTTTTAGCAGCTTTCAAGAAAGCGAGAATATCTGCCTTCTGGTCTTGAATTTCCTGCTTGAGTTCAGCAGTGAGGGCGTTTTTGCTAGTACGAATCCGTAACTTATCATCTTCAGCCCAAATTCGGCAGCCCATGTTCTGCAAACGCAGCATTAAAGAAACTATTTGCTGATTTTGTGTTATGGTCATAGTTCAATTTCCTCTTCGTCTGAGTTTAAAGGTTGTATATCTGTGGTTGTCGAATTAACCCAAATGCAGCTATCTATATAATTTGCCAAGTCAATGATAGTAGGAGACTCAAATACTTGACGCAGTGGCAATTCTACTTTGAAAGTGTCACGAATGCGGTAGCAAAGTTGGGTAGCTAATAAAGAATGTCCTCCCAAGTTGAAGAAGTTATCTTGTCGGCCTATGACCTCATATTTCAATAACTTCGCCCAAAGTTGAGCCAGCAATTTTTCGGTCTCCGTTACAGGCAACTCAATATCTGTGACTGCAACTTTTGGATCTGGTGCAGGTAAAGCTTTTCGGTCTACTTTGCCATTATGTGTCAGTGGCAGTTTGTCCAAAACAACAAAATGACTGGGAATCATATAATCAGGCAGGGTTTTCTCTAAAAAGTCCCGCCATTCTGCTAATAAAGCTGGATCAATTTGATTGGTACGATATTGCAACGGTTGATTAGCGTAATTTTGCCAAGGTTTCAGCCGCCAATTGCCTTTTGTCGCAAATCTTGGGATTTTGTCTTCTTCAAAGATATGCCGTTGAAAAACAACATCGTAATCAGAAAATCCTGTGGAGCTATATTGGATAAAAGCCTTATAGGGCAAATCTCGCGCTAAATTTCGGAATGCTTCCGGTTCTATCCCTGATTTGACTTGGGCAATTGCCGCTTTTAAATCTGTGACAGTACCATCTAATTGAGGAATTTGTGCTAACAACGCCATTTCTGAAGTTAGACGTGCATTAGGAATACTCTTAATCCCTAGTAAATCTGGTTGCTCGGTTGTTAAAATTCTCTCAATTGTTGCCAGATTTAACTGTTGTTCTTGCCAATCTAAGCATTGAGGTTGAGTTAGGGGAATATCTACTTGATCTAAATGTAAAATAACATCATAACGAAAACGACTCATTTCCGTATGACTGTAACCCCGTTTTAATTCAATTTGGACGTGACTAATCCGAGAAAATCTTTGCTTGAGAGCGATAAAGAAATCAGGGTCAATCAGCAATTCTTCTTCCGTGCGAATCCTGTTTTGAATTTTTTGGCGCAAGTCCTGAATTGATAAGTCATCAGGGGCGCGATAAAATTCTGTGGTGGTGTGGAAAGCTGATAATAAATGGAGATTTCGCACGTCCCCAATCAATATTTTTCCCTGATGGCTCACAGTTTTGATTGCCCCTGCAATTACTAACAACAAGTAATCTAAAGAAGGGAAATACTGAATTACAGAATTAATGATTACCAAGTCATAAACATTGGATTCAATGCCATCAAACTGGTTAGCAGCACTTTGTTTTAAAGTAACTTTGTTTTGGAGAGATTGCTGTTTGAGATGTTGTTCAATATACTGCAATCCGCTCGATGCAAAATCTGTACCTAAATAATGTTGACAATGGGATGCAACTTTAAATAATAACATCCCTGTTCCGCAACCAATTTCCCAAACTCGTTTGGGTGCAAGTTCTAAAATTTGGTCAACTGTTGTATCACGCCATTCTTGCATGGCTGATCGCAAAATTGGCTCTCCTGTGTAGCTATCCTTCCAACCTGCAAGATTCAAAGTTGGATCATCGGTTGGTGTTGTTTGTTGAGTGTAGCTATCATTAAAAACTTGTTCCCACAATTCTACCTGTTCACTTTGGCTGGTATAGTCGCTTTCTGTTGTGGGGACAACATAAGTAACTAGACGTTGATAGCATTCGCTGTCTTCCCGCACCAAAACAACCGCTTCCTGAATTTTGGGGTGTTTGAGTAAAGATGCTTCAATTTCACCTAATTCAATCCGGAAACCCCGCAATTTGACTTGATGATCGATCCGCCCTAAATATTGCAAATTACCGTCAGGTAGCCATCGGGCTAAATCACCAGTTTTATAAATTCGCTCAGTTTTACCAAATAATTCTAATGTGATAAATTTTTCGGCAGTTAAATCGGGACGATGCAAATAGCCCTGTGCTAAACCTGCACCCCCAATGCACAGTTCCCCAGGAACACCGGGGGGCAGGGGTTGATTAGCATGATCTAAAATATAGATGCGAGTGTTGGCGATCGCTTTGCCAATGGTAGGTTCGTGCTGGGCATTTTTGGCAACTTTCGTAAATGTTGAATAAGTTGTGTCCTCAGAAGGTCCATAGAGGTTATAAACTTCTTGTACAGATGTATTTTGATATAAAGCTTGTACCAAGTTATTTCTTAAGGGTTCACCCGCTAAATTAATAACCTGTACACTGGACGGAATTACATTCATATTCAGGAGTTCAGCCGCCGCACTCGGTACAGTATTAATCAAAGTTATCGGGATCGAACTCTGATGTGCTTGCTCAATGTAGAGCGCATTTTCCACCAAAATTACACTCCCCCCTTGAGTCAGGGGGACAAAAATTTCAAAAATGGAGAGATCAAAACAGATTGAAGTTGATGCTAAAACACCTGCAAGCTGTTCTGTACTAAAGACTGAATGCGCCCAGTTTACAAATGCTACCGCACTAGCATGGGCAATAGCAACGCCCTTAGGTTTGCCTGTAGAACCAGAAGTATAAATTACATAAGCTAAGTCATCAAAACGAATGAATTTTTGAGGATTCTCTGTTGGGCTATCGCTCCAGGTGGGTTGATCTAAAAATACTAATTGGCAGGTACTTTTGAGTTTTTCTAAGGGAAGTTGCTGTGGCAGAGATTTCGTTGTCAGTAATACCGCAGCATGACTATCTTCGAGCATTAAATGAATGCGTTCTTGGGGATAACTCGGATCAATTGGTAGGTATGTACCACCTGCTTTGAGGATCGCAAATATGCCGATCAGCATTTCCAGCGATCGCTCCATGCAAATCGCCATCAATGGGGGATCAGATAATTGTTGCTGACTTTTGAGTTGCAATAAATAATTTGCTAGGCGATTCGCTTTTTGATTGAGTTCTTGATAACTCAAGCTTTGATCTACCGACACTACTGCAATTTGATCGGGCGTTTTTGCAGCCTGATTTTCAAACAAACTCACCAAAGTATGATTTTGAGGGTAATCTGTCTCAGTTTGATTCCAAACTTGCAGTTGTTGGATTTCTGCGGGGGTGATGATGGGTAGCTGATAAATCGGTTGTTGGGAATTTTGAACTATTGCTGTGAGCAAAACTTCAAAATGTGCCGCCATGCGCCTAATGGTTGAGGCCGCAAATAAATCTGTGGCATATTCCCACATACAGTGTAGTTGCTCGTCTCTTTCGCTCAAATCCAGCAGGATATCAAACTTGGCAAATGGGAAACTTTGTTCTAAGTATTGAATCTCCAGCCCTGGTAAATGAACCTTCGCCCCTGCGCCAACCGCATTTTGCAACACCATCATCACTTGGAACAAGGGATTGTGGCTGAGACTGCGTTCTGGTTGTAACTTTTCAACTAAATACTCAAAAGGAATGTCTTGATGAGCATAAGCATCTAAGCAAGTTTGGCGAGTTTGTTGCAGTAACTCACTAAAGCTTTGCTCTGACTTGATTTTGCTTCGCAATACTAAGGTATTGACAAAAAAGCCAATTAACCCTTCTGTATAGCTATGGGTGCGATTAGCGATCGCAGAACCAACACATAAATCCTCTTGGCGGCTGTAACGGGATAGTAAGATATTAAAAGCAGTCAACAGGGTCATAAATAAACTCACCCCTTGTTGTTGACTAATAGCTTTAAGTTTCTGAGTCAGTTCTTTGCTCAAAGAAAATTCTTCCCGCTCACCTTGGTAACTTTGTTGCGCTGGACGGAGATAATCAGTGGGTAATTCCAGCAAGCGAGGCGCATCCCCTAGCTGTTGTTGCCAATAATTTTCTTGAGTTAATAAGGTTTCCCCTTGTAACCAACTGCGCTGCCAAGCTGCAAAATCACTATATTGAATCGCTAATGGTGACAAGTTCGGCACAGATCCCGCAGCATAAGCAGTATAAGCTTGTTCCCATTCCCGCTTAAATACTCCCATGGACCAGCCATCACTAATAATGTGGTGCATATTAATTAGCAGGACATTTTTCTGCTCACTCAGTTGCAGCAGTTTCGCTTTGAACACTGGACCAGTATTTAAGTCAAAGGATTTTTGAGCGTGAAGATCAGATAAATGTTGCACAGTTTCCCCTTGAGTTTGGGGAGGGAGTGCTTGTAAGTCGGCAATTTCTAATACTTCTATATCTTCGACATTTTTAACTACTACTTGGGGTTCTCCCTCCAAAGTAGGGAAATAAGAGCGTAGACTGGTATGCCGTTCTAGCAGATAAGTTAAACTTTGCCGCATAGCTTCTAAATTTAGGTTGCCATCTAGTTGAAAGGCCACTGGCATATTATAGGTAGAAGAAGTTCCTTTCGCTTCCAGTTGAGCGATAAACCAAAGTCTTGATTGGGCAAAAGACGGAGTTTTTGGTTCATTTTCTGGCTGGGGTGAAATGGGAGGTAAAGCAACACTCGCAGATGCTTGATTAATTTCCTTCGCTAACTCAGATAAAATGTTTTGCTCAAATATCTTACGAACAGGTACTTCTACCCCGAAAATATCACGAATTCGGGTAACTAATTGAGTAGCTAACAGGGAATGTCCACCTAATTCAAAGAAGTTATCAGAACGACCAACAGATTTAACTTTTAATAAACCTTGCCATAAACTAGCGAGTAGTTCTTCTGTGGGAGTTACTGGTATTTCCAAATCAGAGGAAGTAGCAGTGTGTGGTGCTGGTAATGCGCGGCGATCTAGTTTACCATTAGCAGTCAGAGGAAATTGATCCAAAACCATAATCTGGCTAGGAATCATATAATTTGGGAGGCGATTTTTGAGGTATTCTCTCACTTTTTCAGCTACATTGGCGGATTTTTCTGTTGCCATAATATAAGCTACTAATCTAGGATTATTATCAATTTCATACAAAATGACAACAGCTTCTTGAACTAATGGATGTTGTAATAACAGTGATTCAATTTCTCCGAGTTCAATTCTAAAACCCCGTAATTTTACTTGCTCATCAATCCGACCCAAATATTCTAAATTCCCCTTAGCATTCCATTTTGCTAAATCACCAGTTTTATAAATGCGCTCAGTTTTACCGAATAAATCAATTTCCATAAATTTTTCGGCTGTAATTTCAGGACGATTGAGATAACCTCTAGCTAAACCAACCCCAGAAATACATAATTCTCCTGGTATTCCTGGAGGTAATAGTTGATTGTTTCCATCTAAAATATAGATATTAGCATTAGGTATTGGTTTACCAATTGCTGGTTTTTCGCCATTGGGTTGACAAAGATAAATAGCTGCGGTCACAGTAGATTCTGTTGGACCGTAGCAATTATATAAATGTTGTTCTCTTCCCCATTGACTTACTAATTCAGCCGGACAAGCCTCTCCTCCAACAGTTAAACATTGTAAATCAGGGAAACTCGCCTTTGGTAAGACAGATAAAGCTGAAGGTGATAAAAAGCCGTGAGTAATTTTGTGTTCAGTTAAAAAGTTAACTAAGCTTTGACCAGGTAACAAAGTATCTTTATTGCCTAAATATAAACAAGCACCTGCTGATAAAGCAGTCGCAATTTCACCAATAGATAAATCAAAACTAAAAGACCCAAATTGCAGTAAGTGGCTGTAATTTTGAACTTGAAAAGTTGTAGTCCAGGCTAAAGCTAGATTGACAATTGCCCGATGTTCAATCATTACCCCCTTGGGTTGTCCTGTTGAACCGGAAGTATAAATAACATAGGCTAAATTATCAGGCTGGCTTTGAGAATGAGGATTATCTGTTGTTTCTTGAGCAAAATTTTCTGGATCTAAACAAATAACTTGAACAGAATTTTCTAAATTATCTAAAGGTAATTGCTCTAATAAAAAACTTTGTGTTAGTAATACCGATATCTCGGAGTCTGCTAACATAAACTGAATCCGTTCTTGGGGATAATTGGGATCAATTGGTACATAAGCACCACCAGACTTGAGGATACCAAGTACACCAATAATCATTTCTAAAGAACGTTCAACAGCAATACCAATTAATTTATCTGGTTGAATTTGGTGATTTTTTAGTAAATAATTAGCTAATTGATTGGCTTTTTTATTCAATTGTTGATAAGTTAGCTGCTGAGATTCAAAAACTACAGCAATATGATCAGGATTTTTAATAACTTGTTGTTCAAATAAGTCCACTAAAGTCTGATCGCGGGGGTATGATGTTTGAGTTTGGTTCCAATTTTGTAGTTGCTGAATTTCTGTTTCTGTCAGCAAGGATAGAGTATTAATTGGTTTATTTGGATGATCAATAATTTGCTTCAGTAGAACTTCAAAATGTCCCACCATTCGTTGGATTGTTTCAGATTCAAATAAATCAGTCGTATATTCCCATTCTCCTGTTAAACCTTGCGGTGTTTCTCGGAAAATTAACGACAAATCCAACAAAGTCGTTGTATTTTCCCATGTAAATGGGGTCAGGGTTAATCCATTGGTTGACAATATTTCTTGAGTTTCATTTTGAAAACCAAAAGCAACTTGAAATAGAGGATGATGAGAAAGCGATCGCTCTAATCCCAGTTCATCAACCAGTTTTTCAAAGGGCAAATCCTGATGATCATAAGCATCCAGAGTTACTTGTTTGACTCGTTCCAGTAATTCTTTAAAAGTTGGATTCCCTTGTAGATTAGTTCGCAATGCTAGAGTATTGACAAAAAAGCCAATTAGTGACTCTGTTTCCTGGCGGTTACGATTAGCGATCGCTGAACCAACTACAATATCTTCTTGTCCAGTGTAGCGTGAAAGTAAGAGCGTAAATACTGTCAATAAAGTCATAAACAGAGTTGTTCCTGACTGTTGACTTAAATGCTTCAACTGCTGAGTTACATCCTGATCAAGTTGCAAAAACTGACTACTTCCCTGATAGGTTTGCGTGGACGGGCGGGGTCGGTCTGTCGGCAATTCTAACAGCGGCGGAACTGCGGCTAATTGTTTTTGCCAGTAATTGAGTTGATTTTGCAAAACATCGCCCTGTAGCCATTGTCTTTGCCAGTGGGCAAAATCCGCATATTGCAGCGATAATTCTGGCAGGGGAGACGATTCTTGTTTACAAAAAGCAGTATAAAGGGTGAACAATTCCTGACGGAAGATTCCCATTGACCAACCATCACAAACAATGTGATGAATGACAAGCAACAATAAATGGGATTGGTCAGCTAGTTGCAACAACTTTACCCGCAGCAAAGGCGCATTTGATAAATCAAAGGACTGTTGTAATTCTGTTGTAGCTAAATGCTGGGCTTTGCTTAACTGATCTTCTGCTGTTAATTGTCGCCAGTCCAGCACTTGCATTTTCATTTGCGGATGAGGATGAATCACCTGTATAGGTGACTCATTGATCACACAAAAATTAGTACGTAATACTTCATGACGGTGGACAATTGCTGTTATAGCTTGTTCTAAAGCATTGATATTCAGCAATCCGCTAATTTGCCAGAAAAATGGGACATTATAGACGCAGTTTTCGCCTTCTAGTTGGTCAATAAACCACAGTCTTTGTTGAGCAAAAGAAAGAGGCAAAAATTGATCCCTTGATACTGGTGTAAGCTGTGGAGATTGTTGTTGTTTTTTTAGTTTTTGTAAGACTAATTCTCGCTTTTCTGGTGAAAGATTTTCCAGCCGTTTTAGTAAATCGCTCATATAAGTAAGTAGGGTTTGCTGAAAAAGTTGTCTGTGAGGGCTAGGAGTCAGGAGTCAGGAGTCAGGAGTCAGGAGGAAGAATTAGAAGAAGAGAAGAATAGTATTGAATCTATTCGACATATTTTCGCTCCTGGTGATTTGATATTTAGTATCATCAAATTGCTAAATTAAATTATCAAATAAATTATCAAAACATTAATGCTTGTGTTACCTCTTCATCTGATAACCCATCAACTTCGCCTAAAATCTGAGCGAGGGCATCATTTTCTGCTTGTTCAATTTGTTGTTCCATAACCTTTTGGGCAAGTTCAGCAATTGTGGGATTCTCAAATAAATAACGTAAAGGAAAATCTAGAGAAAAGGCTTCTCTTAATCGAGAAATCACTTGAGTAGCGAGTAAAGAATGTCCTCCTAACTCAAAAAAGTTATCATAAATTCCCACCTGTTTTAATTTCAAAACTTCAGTCCAAATTGTTGCTAATTCTTGTTCTGTAGCCGTGCGAGGCAGCACAAAATCAACCTCTACATTTCTTTGGAAACCTTCGGGAATAGGCAAACCAAGGCGGTTGACTTTACCATTAGGAGTGAGGGGAAATGCTGCCAGAACTACGAAAGCAGTAGGTATCATGTAATCTGGTAGCTTTTCCTTGAGGAAATTTCGGAAGCTGCTAGAAGTAGGTGAATTATCCTTCGTAACCAAATAGGCTACTAGGAATTTCTTCCCTGACTCATCTTCCCGTGCAATAACTAGAACTTGTTTGATGTCAGGATTTTGCATCAAAACTGCCTCAATTTCTGCCAATTCAATCCGAAAACCGCGAATTTTTACTTGGGTATCAATTCGACCGATAAATTCTAGATTTCCATTAGGTAGACGGCGGACTAAATCTCCGGTTTTGTAAAGGGTATCTCCTTGAATAAAGGGATTAGGAATAAACTTTTCACTGGTTAATACGGGCTGATTTAAGTAACCCCTCGCAACACTCGCACCACCCACATAAAGTTCACCAGGGATACCAATTGGCACTCGATGTAAATTTTCATCTAATATGTAAACTGTGCGATCGCCAATGGGTTTACCAATAGGAATAGAATGGATATTTTCAGTAATTTGTTTAGGAATGGCATAACAACAGGTAAATACTGTACATTCTGAAGGTCCATAACCGTTAATTATTTGCGTTTCTGGCAAGATTTCTAAAGCGCGACGAACATGATCTACAGAAATAGATTCTCCCCCAATGAGTAGTTGTTTAACTCCCGATAACCCTTGTGGCATTGTATCAATCATCAGATTGAAGAAAGCGGAAGTTAGCCAAAGGATATTAATTCCTTGTTCTTGGATAATGCGGGTTAAGCCTGCTGGTGTGGGAATTTTCTCTGGATAAAGCACACAACGTCCACCGTAAAGTAATGATGGCCAAAGTTCTAGCGTGAGTGCATCCCAAGAAATTGATGAATGTTGTAGCCAAATTTTTTCTGCATCAAGGTGAACGTAATCAACTTCAAACATAAAACCCATGAAGCTACGATGAGGAACTTCTGTACCTTTTGGTGTTCCTGTCGAGCCGGAGGTATAAATGATATAAGCTAAATTTTCTGGATTAACTTCACTGTTTAAATTGTCTTGTTTGTATTGGGCAATAATTCCCCAATCTGTGTCAAGATTCACCACAGTTTGATTATTCAGTGGTAGTCCATTTTGTAAATGAGTTTGTGTTAGTAAGATCGGTGTTTGTACATCTGCCACCATGAACTCTAATCTTTCGGGAGGATAAGCTGGATCTAGGGTAAAATAAGCCCCACCAGCTTTGAGAATGGCCAGAATACCGATGACCATTTCTAGGGAACGTTCAACACAAATTCCCACTCGGACTTCGGGTTTAACTCCCAGTGATTGCAAATAATGGGCTAATTGATTGGCGCGGTTATTTAATTCTCGATAAGTTAAATGTTGTTGTTCATATATAATTGCTATTGCATCAGGGCTTTTTTCTACCTGTTCTTCAAATAAAACATGAACACATTTGTAATTAATAGTATTTGTTGCTTGTTGATTTTCTAGCAGCATTAATTCTTCTGCTTCGGCTGCACTCATTAGAGATAAGTCAGAAATATTTTGTTGTAAATTAGCTGCCATTCCTGTTAGCAATGTCAGGAAATGTCCAATCATGCGAGCAATTTTCTTGTCGTCGAAGCAGCTAGTATCATAAACAATTCTGCCAGCTAATTGCGAACCAGGATTAATAACTATCGTTAGCGGATAATTTGTGCGTTCAAAACAACTAATATGACTAATTTCTAAAGTTTTTCTGGTCTCTTGTGGGGAAGAATCTAATGGATAATTTTCAAAGACTAAAAGACTTGCAAATAATGGCAATCCGGGGAGAATATCACTCTGATTTTGAATTTCTGCGAGAGAACAATAAGCATACTGTTCTTGTTCTAATGCTTGGGTTTGTAATTGCTTGAGCCAGGGTAATAATTCTGTCTTGTTGGTAACTTTGACTCGGATGGGGAGAGTGTTAATTAATAGTCCTACCATTGAGTCTACTTGCTCCAGGGTCGGTGGACGACCGGATACAGTTGCACCAAAGATGACATCACTTTCCCCACTGTAGCGGGAAATTAATAACCCATAAGCTCCCTGTACCAAATTATTTAAGGTTAAATGCTGCTGTCTGGCCATACCTTGTAATTTTTCAGTAACAGTTGGCGATAATTGGAAATGCTGCTCATGATATGTTCCCTCTCCCCTATTTCCTCCCAACAAGGTAGGAGTTTCAAAACCCTGGAGAGTTGTTTGCCAAAATCTCTTGGCTTGATCAATATCCTGTTGTTGTAACCAATCAATATATTCTCGATAGGGACGAACAGGTTGGAGGTATAAATGTTCGCCTCGCTGTTGTGCTTCATAGAAAGCTAAAACTTCTTTGAGGATAATCTGCATTGACCAGCCATCAAATAGGATATGATGATGACTCCAAATAAGTTGATAGGTCTGCTCTGTTAATTGGATGAGGGTGAAGCGCATTAAGGGAGCAATACTCAGATCAAATCCTTTTTGGCGATCGCTCAACAAAAAATCCTCTAAGTTATTTTGTTGTTCATCAGCTGTGAAATTTCGCCAGTCTATTTTCATCCACGGGATATCCACTTGCTTACTTACCATTTGCAAGGGCTTTTCTATCTCCTCCCAATAAAAAGAACTGCGTAATACTGAGTGTCTCGCCACAACTTGTTCCCAAGCTTTTTGGAACGCGGGAAAGTTCAATTCCCCAGAGAGGATACAAAGCAACTGCTCAAAATAAACTTCTGATTCGGGTGCATAAAGGGTATGAAACAACATCCCTTGTTGCATGGGCGAAAGTTCATAAAGGTCTTGGATATTTTGCATGAAATTACCTCTGAATTGGGAATTGGGAATTGGGAATTGGGAATTAGTTGATGATAGCTACTTGGGTTTGTTTTTGTTAATTTTGAATAGGAATTTATCTAGCTGTTGTTGATTGAGTTTGGCTGCTGAAAAATCCGCAGGAGTATAGCTTTGAGACTCCGTTAATTGACAGTGATTTATTAGGTTTTTTAATGCTTCTATAAATCCTACAGCTAACTTTTCAATGGTGTCTTGCTTGTGAATTTTCTCACTATAAGTCCAAGTCATTTCCAGTTTTCCTCCACGAATAAAACCACTGATGCCTAATAAATGACTACGCTGATTGAGTAAGCTTTGTTTGGCTGTGAATTCTTTAGCCAAACCCAAGGATTCAGAGGCTTTCAGCACTTGATCGAATTGACCAAGGTAGTTAAAACTGATTTGTGCTGATGGTAGTGACTGTAATTTTTCGCGGATTGTGCTGTTTTCCTGCAAATATCGCAATACACCATAACCAATTCCTCGGTTGGGAATCTGCCGCAGTTGTTCTTTAACAAACTTTAAAGCGTTTCCTGGATGGTCAATTTCTTGTAGTTGTAACCTCACGGGGAATAATGTCGTAAACCAACCGACAGTGCGCGATAAATCTACATCCTCAAATAAGTCTTCCCTGCCATGTCCTTCCAAATCAATTAGTAAAGAACTTTCTCCTGTCCATTGGGCAAAACTTTGCACTAGGGCAGTCAACAGGACATCATTGATTTGAGTATTGTAGGCAGAGGGTACATCTTGTAAGAGGGCGCGGGTTTGTTCTTCATTTAAAGCCAGTGACACAGACGCGGTTGAGGCTACAGTGTTATTTTCTTGATCTGAAGGATAGTCTACTGGTAAAGCTGTGACTGGAATGCTAGATTGATTTAGCCAGTAATCCAACTCTTTGATAGCCTTGATTTGGGCATACTCTGTGAGGCGATCGCTCCAATATTGCCAGGAAGTTGTCTTAGGTGGTAATTTGATAACTTCATTGCGGCTAATTTGTTGGTAAGCAGTCGCCAAGTCTTCTAGCAAAATCCGCCATGAGACAGCATCAACAGCTAAATGATGGATAATGAAGAGTAAATAACTCGGTTTATCATTGCCTAATTGAAATAAAGCGACTTGTGCTATTACCCCCGTAGATAAATCCAGACTAGCCTGAAGTTCAGCATCAGTCGCTTTTATTGCTGTTTGCTGTTCTTGTGGTGATAGGTGGGACAAATCAAAGATACTCAATGGCACAGATTCCCGTGTCGCGGTGTTAATTTGTTGCCAGTTTTCTCCTTCCTGCACAAACCGCAGCCGTAAAGCATCGTGATGTCCTAACAGTTGTTGTAATACTGACTGCAATAACTCAGGTTGCAAATCTGATGGCACTTCTAACAGTGTTGACTGGTTAAAATAATTAGGTCTGGGTAATTTCTGCTCGAAAAACCAATTTTGAATAGGTGTCAACCTTACAGCACCAGTTACTAAACCTTGTTCAGCATTGATTTGGCGAGTGATACCCACTACAGCCGCTAATTCGGCAATGGTTTGATACTTAAATAGCTGTTTAGCAGCAATTTGGACACCCACCTGATTAGCTTTGGAAATTAACTGAATGCTGAGAATCGAGTCTCCACCCAGTTCAAAAAAGTTATCGTGGATGCCAACTTTTCCTATTCTGAGAACTTCCGACCAAATCGCCACTAATTTCTCTTCTATAACTGTACGAGGAGCAATAAATTTATCTTCGACATGATGAGAAAAATCGGGGGTTGGGAGAGCGCGATAATCTACTTTGCCGTTGGCAGTTATGGGGAGAGTTTTCAGCAGCATAAACGCCGCTGGAATCATGTAATTTGGGAGTTTTTCCTTGAGGAAATGGCGCAATTCATCAATTGTTGGTTGCTGATGCTGGGGAACAATATAAGCAACGAGTCGCTTTTGTCCGGGAACGTCTTCATGGGCGATAGCCACGGATTGTAACACTTGTGGGTGTTGTCTCAATACCGTTTCGATTTCTCCCAACTCAATCCGGAAACCGCGAATCTTCACTTGATTGTCAACTCGTCCCAGATATTCTAGACTGCCATTGGCGCGGAATCTTGCTAAATCCCCAGTTTTGTACAGTTTACTATTCCCTAGCTCCTCAAAGGGATTGGGGATAAATTTGGCATGGGTTAATTCTGGACGTTGCCAATAGCCTCTAGCTAGTCCTGCTCCCCCAATGTGCATTTCTCCAGGAACTCCTATGGGTACAGGTTGCAGATATTGATCTAAAATATAAACCTGAGCATTACTAATGGGTCGGCCAATGCTAACAGGTGCAACTGGGGTTAAAAGTTCTAAGGTGGTGACAACCGTTGCTTCTGTTGGTCCGTAACTATTAAACAATTGGGGGGCTGGGGAAAGATCAGCTACACAATTATGCCAATGTTGCACCTTTTCTAGTTGGACTTCCTCACCACCAATAATTACAGTTCTCAAACCTTCAGGAATGGGGGCATCTTCAGGGTTAAGTTCTGCTACTAACTGATGCCAGTATGCTGTGGGCAGATCCAAAACAGTCAATTGCCATTTTTGGCAATACCGCCAAAATTCATCACTGGAGTGGAGCATTTCTTCCGTGCGTAACACTAAGGTTGCACCAACGGACAGACAGGGAAAGATTTCCTCAATGGAAGTATCAAAGCAAACAGACGCAAACTGTAAAATCCTATCGCTGGTATTGATTCCATATTTATCAATGGCAGTGATTACAAAATTCATTAATGACCGATGTTCAATCATTACCCCCTTGGGTTTACCCGTAGAACCAGAAGTATAAATAATATAGGATAGGTGATGAAGTTTGACATCACTGTGCGGGTTAGCTGTGCTGTGTTGAGAAATGATTGACCAATCTGTATCTAAACAAATTGTTTTTCCTGTGTAATCTAGCCGTTGATTTGGGAATTTATCTTGGGTTAGCAAAATTCCTAGTTGCGTATCTGCGAGAATTTCAGCTATTCGCTCTTGGGGGTAGGATGGGTCAATAGGAACATAAGCGCCACCTGCTTTAATCACCCCAAGTAAGCCGATAATCATATCTAAGGAGCGTTCAATGCAGATTCCCACTAGGGTTTCTGGTTTAACTCCCAAACTTTGCAGATAGTGGGCTAATTGGTTGGCGCGATCGCTCAATTGACGATAAGTTAATTTTTGACCATCCTGTTCTACAGCTACAGCATCGGGTGTTAACTCTACCTGAGACTCAAACAACTTATGGATACAATTTTTCTGCGTATATTCTCTATGAGTCTGATTCCATTCCATCAATAATTCCTGCTGAGGCTGGTTTAGGATCGGTAATTCAGAAACTCGCTGCTCTGGTTTATCAACAATCCCTTTTAGTAAAACTTGATACTGATCTACCATCTGCTGGATTGTGGCAGCGTCGAATAAGTCAGCGTTGTATTCCCAAATAAGAGTAATTCCCTTATCTTTGCCATTTAGCTGGGAATGCGGAATCAACACAACATCAAGATCAAACTTTGTTGATTTGTTGCTGAGGGCTACATTCGTTGTGATGTTCAAGCCTGGTAAAGTTAAGTCTGGACGGGGAGAATCATGGAAGCTAAACATCACTTGAAACAGAGGATTATAACTTAAGTTCCGTATTGGCTTGATCACCTCCACGACCTTATCAAAGGGTAAATCTTCGTTAGCAAAGGCTTCCAGACTCACTTTGCGGACTCGACCCAGCAACTCCCGAAACGTGGGATTACCAGATAAATCGGTGCGTAAAACCAGGTTATTGACGATCATGCCAATTAATTGTTCTGTCTCGCGCATCCGCCGATTGGCAACAGCCGTACCCACACAAAGATCGTCCTGTCCAGTGTATCGGCGGACAATTACTAAAAACGCCGCCAAGGTCGTCATAAATAAGGTAATTCCCTCTTGACGGCTCAGAACTCTCAAGGATTCGCACAAAGTAATGGGCAACTCTAACCTGACTTGAGCGCCGTTGTAAGTTTGTTCTGCTGGTCGTGGGCGGTCATATGGTAATTCCAAGAGGGGCGGACTGCCGGATAACTGCTGCTGCCAATAGGCTAATTGGGCTTGGGCTTCCTGGCTTTTTACCCACTCTCGCTGCCAACTCGCAAAGTCTACAAACTGGATTGGTAATTCTGGCAGTGGGGAGGGATGACCCTCACAGAAGGCTTGATAAAGTGCTAAAAACTCTTTCAAAAAGACGTTATTGAAAGACCAGCCATCATGAACCATGTGATGTTCAATGTGGACTAAAAGATGGTCTTGGTCATTCAACTTTAACAATAACCATCTGACTAAAGGCAATTTATCCAAGTAAAAGGGCTTCTTTACCTCTGCATCAAATAGACGTTGAATTTCTGCTTCTTGCTCTGACCCCGTAAATTTCTCGATGTCTACGACGTTTAATTCAATTGGTAAGGATGAGTGGATGACCTGAAATAACCGTCCATTGACTGCTGGAAAAGTTGTGCGGAAGATTTCATGTCTTTGCACAATCTCACTGAGACATTTTTTGAGGACTATGACATCGAGGTGTCCCTGAAATCTGAGAGTTGCTTGAGCTTGGTATGCTGTATTTTCGGGTGCTACTTCCTGGATGAAGTACACGCGCTCTTGAGCAAAGGAAACAGGTAACATTCCAGCCCGTGAAATCCTTTGTATAGCAGGACTTTGTAGTTTTTGTTCTAGGAGTTCATGCTGTTGAATGACACTAGCTAAACCCGCTACGGTAGGATTAGCAAAGATGTTTGCAAACGATAACTCAACTTGAAAACTGTCGCGTACACGGGAAAGGATTTGAGCCACTATCAGGGAATGTCCACCGAGATTAAAAAAGTTGTCATTAACTCCTATTTGCTCATAACCTAGTAAATCAGCCCAAATAGCCGCTAATTTTTCTTCAATTGGGTTACGAGGTGCAACAAAGCTTTCTTCTAAATCGGGGCGTGTGCGATCGCAAACTGGAAGATTCTGACGATCTACTTTGCCATTGGGGGTGAGGGGTAAAGAATCTAAAACGACAAATACCCCTGGAATCATGTATTGAGGTAGATTTTCTTGAAGTAAGTTTTTGAGGGTAGTAACAATTGCTTCCGGCTTTTGATTCAGAACCACATAAGCAAGCAGCCGTTTATCTCCAGGAATGTCTTCACGAGCAATTACCGCCGCTTGCTTAACATCTGGGTGTTGAATTAACAACTTCTCGATTTCATCCAATTCTATGCGGAAGCCGCGAATCTTGACTTGATTATCCACTCGCCCCAGAAACTCAATGTTGCCATCTGGTAAATAACGAGCTAAATCACCAGTTTTATATAATCTACTCCCTTCTGTCTTCTTAAATGGATTGGAAATAAATTTTTCCTTAGTTAATTCTGGACGGTTCAGGTAGCCTCTAGCTAACCCATCACCACCAATATATAATTCACCCGGAACGCCAATAGGAACGGGTTGAAGATTGTGATCAAGAATATAAATTTGTATATTAGCGATCGCCCGGCCAATGGTTGGTTGAGTTTCCCCAAAAGTACATTCTGCAACTGTGGCACAAACAGTTGATTCCGTTGGTCCATAAGCATTAAAGAAACGCCGCTCTTTTGACCATTGAGCGATCAATTTTGGATTACAAGCTTCTCCAGCAACGATGAGAGTTTGCAAGTTTGGCAATTCCTCTTTGGGCAAAGCTGCTAGTGCTGTGGGTGGTAGTGTGGCGTGAGTGATTGATTGTTGACGCAAAAATCGGATTAAGTCTATACCTGGACGCAAAGAATCTTGATTTCCCAGATAAAGACTAGCTCCAGAACACAAGGCCATCACAATTTCCGAAACTGAAGCATCAAAACTGAAAGAAGCAAACTGGAGAACACGGCTATTTTGGTTTACGCCAAACAGTTTTACTTGTGCTTGAGCAAGATTACATACCCCTCGATGCTGAATCATTACACCCTTTGGTGTGCCTGTAGAACCAGATGTATAAATCACATAGGCTAGATTTTCTGCCGTGACATCGCTAGTAGGATTTTCTTGATTTTGGCGAGTAATTAATTCCCAATCTTGATCTAAACAAACTGTTTTTGCACCACTGTCAGCAAAGCTTTTTACAAACTTTTGTTGTGTTAACAGCACTTGTACTTGTGAATCTGAAAGCATGAACGATAAACGCTCTTTGGGGTATGTGGGATCTAGTGGCAGATAAGCTGCACCCGCTTTGAGAATGCCCAACATTCCGATGATCATTTCTAGGGAACGCTCCACACAAATCCCTACCAGCACTTCTGGCTCAACACCCAAAGATTGCAAATAATGAGCCACTTGGTTAGCTCGGTGATTCAACTCTTGATAAGTAAGTTTCTGCCCCTCAAAAATGACAGCAATATTGTCTGGAGTTTTTGCCACTTGTGCTGCAAATAATTCATGTACACACAAATGTCGAGGATAATCTGCCCTGGTATCATTCCATTCTACCAATATTTTATGTCGCTCCTGCTCAGTTAAGGCAGAATAATCATCAACGTCATCATTAGAATCAATCACTATTTCTTGCATAAATTTAATTAAATGGTTGTCAATAATTAATCTTGGAAATCAAGCATCTCACAGCAGGATTGTAGGTTTTAGGTAAACTATTAATTCATCTAACTCTTGGGGGTTTTTCTATTAATTTTTTCTAAGAATTTATCGAGCTGTTGTTGATTGATTTTAGCAGCAGCAAAATCAGAAGGGGTATAGGTGGATGACTCCTTTGATTTGCAGTGAAGAATCAGGGTTCTTAATACTTCCATGAATCCCAGCCCGAACTTTTCAATACTCGCTCCCTTGTGAACTTTCTTGCTATAAGCAAACTCCATTTCTAACTTTCCTGAGTGAATCAATCCACTTATTGCCAAGAGATGGCTGCAATATCCCCGCTGACTTTGTTCTGATTTCCATTCTTTAACTGCTCCCAACATGGCAGAAGCAGACAGAACTTGATCAAATTGACCTAAATAATTAAAACTGATTTCTGCTTGAGGTAAAGTTTGGAATTTATTTTGAATTATGGAACTTGGATGTAAATATCGCAAGATACCATAGCCAATACCATGTTTAGGTAGGCGACGCAGTTGTTCTTTCACTAATTTCAAAGTTTCTGCTAACTGATTCCCCAACCCAAGGTTGAATTGTACAGGAAATAAAGTAGTAAACCAACCGACAGTCCGGGATAAATCTATATCTTCAAATAAGTCTTCTCGTCCATGTCCCTCTAAATCAACAATTAATGAATTTGCTCCTGTCCATTCATGAAAGCTTTGTGCTAATGCAGTCAACAAAATATCATTAATTTGTGTATTATAGGCAGCGGGAACATCCTGCAATAAGGCGCGGGTTTCCTCCTCATTTAAACAGAGAGTCAGAGAATTAGTAGCAGCTAGTGTATTTTCTGTTTTTTGGTCAGGATAATCTATGGGCAATGAAGTAATATTCCCCGCAAACTGGGATAACCAATAATCAATTTCTGTGGACAGGTTTTCTGATTGGCTATATGCTTGTAACTGATTTGCCCACTCTTGAAAGGAAGTTGTTTTGGCTGGTAATTTGATAGTTTCGCCACTACTAAGTTGCTGATAAGCCGTTGCTAAATCTTCCAGTAAAATCCGCCATGAAATGCCATCTACTACTAGGTGATGAATAATAATTAGTAATTGACTTGGCCGATTAATTCCTCGGTTAAACAGCGCAACTCGGACAATTTCCCCTGATGATAAATTCAAGCTGGCTTGAAGTTCGGACTCTTTGGTTTTAATTACAGTTTGTTGTTCCTCTAAAGACAATGCCGACAAATCCACAAGCATAAAAGGAACTGTTTCTTGGGTTGTAGCATTAATATGTTGCGGGGGGTGGCTTTCAAGAACAAAGCATGAACGCAAAATATCGTGATGCGATAATAATTTTTGCACTGCTTGTTTTAATAAGTCTGGCTGTGTTATTGATGGAATCTCTAACAAGGCTGATTGATTAAAGTAATGAGCATCGGGGAAATTTTGCTCGAAAAACCAATGTTGAATAGGCATTAGCGGTATTGAACCTGTAACTAATCCCTGATTGGCTTTAATTTGCCGATTTGTGCCGACAACATTGGCTAACTCGGCAATAGTTTGATACTGAAACAGTTGTTTGGGAGTCAGTTGTAATCCGGCTTGATTGGCTCTAGAAATCATCTGAATACTGATGATTGAATCACCACCCAATTCAAAGAAATTGTCGTGAATGCTGATATTCGGTTGTCTTAAGACTTCAGCCCAAATTGCGACTAACTTTTCTTCTATGGGAGTCTGAGGCGCAACAAATCCTGCCGCTAAATTGGTGTCAGTAGTATCTGGGATTGGTAAAGCACGATGGTCTACCTTGCCGTTAGGAGTCATTGGTAGTTGATCTAATGGCACAAAGGTAGCAGGAATCATGTATGGAGGCAACTTCTGTTGGAGAAATTGGCGGATTTGCTCCAATTGGACTTGTGCTTGATTACCAATGATGTAGGCGACAAGACGCTTATTGCCAGGAATGTCTTCACGGGCAATGACGACGGCTTGATTCACCTGGGAATGTTGATTTAATATTGTTTCAATCTCACCAAGTTCAATCCTAAAACCACGAATTTTTACTTGAGAATCTATCCGTCCCAGGTATTCTAGGTTGCCATCAGGTTGATAACGAACTAAATCCCCGGTTTTGTATAATCTACTTTCCTCTGTGTTGACAAAAGGATTTTTAATAAATTTTTCTGCGGTCAATTCTGGCAGGTGCAAATAACCCCGTGCCACACCTGCACCACCAATATGGAGTTCTCCTGGTACTCCGATGGGAACGGGTTGCAAGTATTTATCTAAGACATATACTTGTACATTGCTAATAGGTTTACCAATGGGGATTTCCTGACGATGGAGAGTATTGTCTGATAATTGACTCAAAGTGGCAATTACAGTGGTTTCCGTTGGACCATAGCTATTAACTAATTTTGGATAATTACCTACCCATTTATGCCATGTTGCTACTTTTTCAGGTAGCGCTCTTTCTCCACCAATTATTACTAGTCGTAATGTTTCTGGTAAGGATAAATTGCCATTGGCTAATTCATTTACTAGCAAATGCCAGTAGGCTGTTGGTAAATCCCATACTGTTAGTCCCCAATTTTGGGACTGCTGCACAAATGCAGACACAGACTGTAACATTTCTTCTGTCCGCAGCACTAAGGTAGCACCACTGCCTAAACAGGGATAGATTTCTTCGGCGGCGGTATCAAAACTAATGGAGGCAAATTGGAGAACCCTATCGGTGGGGATGATTTGATATGCGGCGATCGCAGTTTGAGTAAAATTAACTAAGGAATTATGTTCAATCAGCACTCCTTTGGGTTTGCCTGTGGAACCTGATGTATAGATGACATAAGCTAAGTTGGTGGCTGTTACTGCCTGGTCAGGGTTCTCTTGACTTTGGGTAGCAATTACAGTTTTTTCGGTATCTAAACAAACTATTGACAGATTATGATCGGCGGCTATGGTTGCCCATTGCTGCATTGTTACCAGAATTGGTAGTTGAGCATCATTAACTATATCGCTCAATCGTTCGGCGGGATAGGCAGGATCTAAAGATACATAAGCACCCCCTGCTTTGAGGATTGCCAAAAGTCCCACGATCATCTCAAAGGAACGTTCAATGCAGATACCAACTAATGTATCGGGTTTTACTCCTAAGTTTTTCAGGTAGTGCGCCAGTTGATTAGCTTGTGTATTTAATTCTCCATAGGTAAGTTTTTGATGATCAAATACCAGTGCTACTGCATCAGGATTTTTGTCTACCTGTTCTTCCACTAACTGATGAATACATTTCCCTTGAGGATAAGCTGTTTTCGTCTCGTTCCAGTTAATTAATAATTGATGCTGCTGCTCTTTTGTGAGGAGGGGATATTGGGAAATTTGTTGATCAGGGTTAGCCACAATCTCTGCTACTAACGTTTGATATTCACCCGTCATCCGTTCAATGGTGGTGACATCAAACAGGTCACTATTATATTCCCAAACAAGAGTTATGCCCTCTGTTTCTATTCCTTTGGCTTCTTCTTGAGAATTGCGCCCTACCCGTTGTTCAGAACGAGGCATCACAACAACATCAAGATCGAATTTGGCTGATTTATTGTTGAGTGTCTCATGCTGTTTAATGCTCAATCCAGGTAGATTCAAATCAGGTAAAAGAGCATCATGGAAGCTGAACATTACTTGAAATAGAGGATTGTAGCTGAGATTTCTTTCTGGTTTGAGAATTTCTACGACTTTATCAAAGGGTAAATCTTCGTTAGCGTAACCTTCCAATGTAACATTACGCACTTGAGACAGAAGTTCTCGAAAGGTGGGGTTGCCAGATAAATCCGTGCGGAGGACGATATTATTAACAATCATGCCAATTAACCCTTCTGTCTCCCGCCAACGGCGATTAGCTACCCCAGATCCCACGCAAAGGTCTTCTTGTCCGGTGTAGCGGTAGATCATGGTCACAAAAACCGTAAACATACTCATAAATAAAGTCACCCCTTCTTGACGACCCATTTTTCTCAGGGCTTCACAAACATCTAGGGGCAGTTCCATGCGTACCATGCCGCCTTGGTAAGTTTGCTCGACTGGTCGCGGGCGATCGCCTGGTAACTCTAATACAGGAGGACTACCAGCTAATTTTTGTTGCCAATATTTTAGTTGGGCTTGTGCTGGTTCTGTTAACACCCACTGTCGTTGCCAATGGGCAAAATCGGCAAACTGGAGTGAGGGTTCAGTTAGCGGTGAGGGTTTTCCTTGGGAATAGGCTTGATATAATGTTAATAATTCTCGCAAAAATAAATTAAATGACCAACCATCATGAACCATGTGATGTTCAACATGAACTAACACATATTCTTGGTCGCTTAATTTTAATAATGTCCAACGAATTAATGGTAATTGACTAATATCAAAAGGCTCGTGAACTGCAATCTCTGTTAATTTTTGTACTTCCGATTCCTGTGCTGATTTGGGAAAATTTGACAGATCAATTACTGGTAATTTTACAGGTTGAGGTGGATGAATTAATTGTACCAACTTGCCCTCTACTGCCGGAAATGTCGTGCGGAAAATTTCATGACGACGCAAAATTTCGCTGAGACTTTCTTCTAGAATATCTATGTTTAAATTGCCCTTGATTCGCAAACTCTCTTGAAATTGGTAAGCAGTCATGGAGGGTGCTAATTGCTCAATAAAATACACTCGTTCTTGGGCAAAAGAAACAGGTAAATAACCCTCTCTGGAAATCGGCGTAATTTTGGCTAGGGGTAATGGTTGTTGTAGTTGCTGCTGCTGGATAATTACCTTAATTAAATCGTTAATCGTCGGGTTTGCAAAAAGTTGTCCAAAGGATAATTCAATTTGGAAAACATCCCGAATTCGAGACACAATTTGTGTGGCGATTAGCGAATGACCGCCTAATTGGAAAAAATTATCATCAATACCAATCTGTTCTACACCAAAAACCTTACCCCAGATTTGGGCAAGAGTTTCTTCCTGTGAGTTGCGCGGTGCTACAAAGGTTTCTTGAATATCAGGTATGGGAAGTGCTTGACGATCAATTTTCCCATTGGGAGTCAGAGGTAAAGCGTCTAGGGAAACAAAGACACTTGGGATCATGTAGCTGGGTAGCTGGTTTTTCAGGAAGCTGGGCAGCGTTGTACAGTTAATTTCCTCTTTTGATGATGGGACAATATAAGCTACCAAACGTTTGTTTCCAGGAACATCTTCCCGCAGAATAACTATGCTTTGAAAAACTTGGGGATGTTGATTGAGGAGGGATTCAATTTCTTCTAGTTCAATGCGGAAGCCGTTAAATTTTATTTGATTGTCAATTCGTCCTAAAAATTCTATGTTGCCATCTGGTAAATACCGTCCTAAATCACCAGTTTTATATAATTTTGAATTGTCAAAGGGATTTTTAATAAACTTTTCTGCGGTCAGTTCTGGGCGGTGCAAATAGCCCTTTGCAAGTCCAGCACCACCGATGTATATTTCTCCTATGGTTTCAGTCGGAACTGATTCCAGGTTTTGATCTAAGATATAAATTTCGATATTATCCCCCATTGGTTTACCAATAGGTATTTCTGTTCTTTCTAGTTGGGTGGCACTCAAACTGGATAAACAGCAAATTGAAGCAGCAACGGTAGTTTCAGTGGGACCGTAGCAATTAATTAACTGAGGGAAATGTCCAATATCCTTGAGCCACATTTTCACTCGTTCTGGTAATACCCGTTCGCCGCCAATAATTACTAAGCGTAATGATTCAGGTAATGCTATGGGATTCATAGCTAATTCATTTACTATTAAGTGCCAGTAAGCTGTCGGTAAATCCCAGACAGTTATTTGCCAATCTTGAGATTGCTGTACAAATGAGGAGACGGAACTTATCATTTCCTCAGTTCGTAGAACTAAAGTTGCACCACAACTTAAACCAGTATAGATTTCTTCAGCGGCAACATCAAAACTGATCGAGCTAAATTGGAGAATTCTATCGCCCGTGGATATGTTGTATTGAGCTATCGCCATCTGGGTAAAATTCACCAATGACTGGTGTTCAATCATTACCCCTTTGGGTTTTCCTGTAGACCCTGATGTGTAGATGACATAAGCCAAATGATCAGGTTTAACTGTATTCACAAGATGGCGATTCCTAGGTCGCGCTTCGCTATCACTATGATCAAAAATTGCATCATGTTGACTATCCAAACAAATAATTGTCCCTGAATAATCAGATATTAAAGTGGACCATTTTTCTTGCCTTACCAACACAGAGATTTGAGCATCTTGTATCATGTAGTTCAATCTTTCTGCTGGATAATTAGGATCTAGCGGCAGATACGCTCCCCCAGCTTTGAGAATTCCTAATAAACCCACTATCATCTCTAGGGAGCGGTCTAGACAAATTCCTACAAGTACCCCAGTTCCTACCCCTAGTTTTTGCAAATAATTAGCCAGGAGGTCTGTTTGCAAATCTAATTCCTGGTATGTCAGTTGCTTATCCCTAAACACGACAGCTATTGCTTGCGGAGTTCGAGCAACCTGGGCTTTAAATAACTCATGAATACATTGTTTCAACATAAGTTTACGGGTTGTTTAATAAGTTGTTGGTGATAGCGTAGCGTGACGTAAGTCATAGGGAACAGTTTCAACTAAGATATTTTACAACACACTGCGTTGCATTCGCATCCTGGATCATTTTTTGTTAGAAAATAATGGCCTTTGAGAGTGTGACCCGAAAAAATCAGACCCACAGGCCATTTTTCTATTCTCACTATAGCGGTATGCACTTGGTACATAATTGGACAAAATTAATTACACAAAAATCTGGACTGAAATCCTCGATTGGCAAAAGATTGGTAAATAACCAATATGCAATTAATTCTGTCTTGGCACTTACTATTCGCTCTTAAATGTTACCCAATTTAATAGTGAAATTATTCGTTTTCATCAACAATTTCCACTATTCTGGGTTCTGAAGCTGGTTCTGTGGAAGTAGAACTTACTGAACTTAGATGATCTTTCAATTTAGCTTTTAGCTCGTCTGAAATGGGTAGCTCTTCAATTTCTTTGATAAGTAATGTTTCTGACTCGGTTTTGAGCCGTTCTGAATAAACGGCCTTAATAATAGCTTCAATCCCGTATGCAGCAACACTATCTCCGACAACTGTTGTCAGACCAAGTAACCCTATACCACCAAGGATGCCCAAGGGTCCGCCTATTGCTGTGAGCGCAGCAACAATAGCAGCATTACTACCTGCTGATGTGACTGCTAAAATTAATAGAATTACGCCTGGAAGACCCAGACCAGCAAGTTTTTTTGCGATTTCGTCCATTTTGATCACCTAAAGTCCTGATATTGTTGGTTGAAACTTTTCTAGTGGGAATGAAATTGGAGTCTTGATATGGCAAGAAACCGATTCTAGAATTTATACTAAGTTAGCTAAAAGTCATTCGCTTTCAAATCAATTTTTAACATTTCCCTCCTTATTCACCTTAAATTTATAGCCATTCTCAATAATTTGGGACTTACACACTACAAGAATTAACCATCATTTGCATCTGTGAAAACTATACAACCTATTTGGTATTTTCTGTCCATACGTAAGTTTTATGATTAATCAAAAAACACTACAAATCAGGAAATTTAGAAAAGTCAAAAACATGACGATGAACTGATAGCTAGAATAACATTTCCATGCATAGTAATTCAGCAATATGAAATAAAATAGTAGCTTTATTATTACTCAAAAAGGTGTCCAATTTCCTATTTGAAGGTTGAAATACCTACTTTTCCTAGCGAGGGTAAATAGGGGCTGCTGAATAAAGCTAGAACTGAGATATATCAAGAGTTTGAAGGTAAAAAAGGTGAATCAGGTGCAAGGAATAAGGGTTGAAATTAGCAAAAACCTATCACTTGGATTCAATACTATTCTTCTCTTCTCTTCTTCTAATTCTTCCTCCTGACC